>JAEWJV010000418.1 GCA_023386395.1 Bacteroidota bacterium | reverse complement strand
ACCCAACAAAGCTTTTGATTGTGCGAAAACAACGTTTATGGAAGGTGTTTCAAAAACGATATCATTGAACTGTAACAATAAACTATTTTCTTCAGGCACACCATCAAAACACCACGCAAAGTTTTTTTCGTTCTTGTCGAGGTCGCAATATTTTTTCATCCACTGCCCGCCCCATGGGCCGGGGTCAAAAAAGGGAACGACGCGGAAAGGTTGATGTGCTGTTTGTTCAAGCGCTTTATTCAATGCTTTGCCGTCAATAATTTTGGGATTGTTTTTTTTAGCAGTATCAACTACCAGGTCCCATTTGTGCATTAAGGTCCGCTTGTGCCTGTTTGCCACACGCCAGTCAACAAAATAGGCTTGCTTATATTGAAGTGAGGCTTTGAGTTCTTTGTTGCTAACGCCAAGGTTACTCACTTCATTTCTTCTTTGACGAAGCTGTCCTTCCCAGCGTGTCATATCGAAGTAAACCAACAGGTCATATTGTTGTGCAAGCAGCGTTGCACCAATACCGTAAATAATTATGGTGCCTTGTTTCTTTTCTGCTTCCTTTTTAAAAAGCTCAATCTTATCTGCATCAAAAAAATCGTTGATTGTAAGACGGGTGATATAACCAAACACGGCATCATCAGTTACATCAGGGTAAACCATCTTGCTGATGGCATCTTCCGGCAGCATATAATTTTTGGTAAGAATAAATTCGCCTTTAATACAGGATTGAAGGTTGGTTAATATTTCTTCATCCAGTATCTCAGTATAACATTCTATCGCAATAATTTTCTTTGCATTGGATAAAGATTGAATGCGCTCTTTAATAATGTTGCATGTTTGTTCCCAGCCTTCACCGCATAAAACATTTTGCTGCTTTACATAAACAATGGGAAACTTATCATAGTTTGGAATATATCTTTCCATTGAAACTAAATATTTTAAAATTTTTTATATCCGGTTTTGTAAACAATATACCGCACCGTAAATACCAGCATCACTTAGTAATTGAGATGGCCTTATGTTGACTTTGCCCCATGGTGTCCAGGCATGCTTATGAACTAATTCTTTTATGAGTGGAATCAGTTCTTCATGCCTGTGCATTACACCGCCGCCAATGACTACTGTTTCAGGATCGTATGCATGAATGAGGTTTACAATGGCTGCAGCCCATAGCTGGATGCAATCGTTTTTGAATTCGATGGCCAGCGCGTCCTGCTTATCCGCTTCATTAAACAGGGTTTCAAAATCTATAATATCAACTGTTGATAACGAGCTCTTGCCGAATGCCTCATGCTCCCGTATTCTTTCCTTTAAACTCCATGTAGCTGCGTAAGCTTCCACACAACCTTTATTGCCACAGGTACATTGCCGGCCATTGTAAACAACTGAAATATGGCCGCCAAGGCAACCTGCTTCAAAATGTTTACCCCGCATTAACTGTCCGTTCATAATAACAGAAGTACCAATGCCTGTGCCTATTGTCATTACCACGAGGTCATTGGTGTCACTGCCGGCCCCATATTTCCATTCTCCCAAGGCAGCAAGACGCGCATCATTATCCATAAAAAAAGCAACATTCCAGTTATTCTTTATCCATTCATTTAATATAATAGATAATGCGTCATCGTACTTGGCATTTGTGCTTAATATTTGATTTGACAGTGGGTTTACAAGGCCGGGAAATCCCAAACCAATGCCTTTAAATTTATTTATGTCAACATTGTTTGAGTTAAGTAAATTGTTGATATGATCTTTTACCTGGGGCAGGGTTACTGCTAAGCCTTTTGCTGACTGGGCAGCAATAATTTTTTTATCAATAAGACTATTGTTTCCATGATTATCGGAACTGATTAATCCAAGCTTAATTCTTGTCCCGCCTAAATCGATACCAATAAAAAAATTGTTCATTGCAATCGTTTAAATTATTTTCCGGCTAATACAGGTTTTCCGTTTTCGCATACCAGGATTTTTGAAAAGCCTTCTTCGCTTATGGTTGCATAATCATGATCCGCATCAGCAGGCCAGAATGCGCTGAAAGAAAGTATAGAATTCCCTGTGTTTGCTGTGCGGTGCGCTGTATTGCCTTTTATATAATGAATACTTCCCGGATACATTTTTTCGGCCCATGTGTTTCTGTTTTCATCCATCAGCAGCAGCATGCCTTCTCCATGAAGTGTGCAATAAAATTCACCACGGTTTCTTATCTTGTGAAAATGACCTTTCGTCATGAAATATTCATTGCCCACGATACCGGGATGTATATAAGTAATGCCATAAAATAATCCGCCTTCCGTGCCCGGCTTCACCGGAAAATAAGATTCAACTTCATATACCACCGTTTCAGGATTCATCTTCTCCAGGGCCGCTTTATCAAAAAAAATATCCTTTAAATTTTTTAATCTTCTGTCTATGCGATCGATATTTTTCCCTTTTAATTTTCCGTTTATGAACGTTATTTCCGGTTCAAGAATAGAACTCATACTGCTGTATTATTTAAAATGATTGCCTGTCTATCATGATAAATGGATTTTCGATAACATGGTAATCCCCGTTTATTACCATTTCGGCCATTGAACGGCCCATGGCTTCAAAGTCAGTGGTGATGGTCGTAATGCCATTGCCAATTACACTTTTTAAATTGGTTTCATTGTAAGAAATAATCCCAATGTCTTTACCTGGCTGCCAGCTTTTTAATTTGGCAAATTTTACAATCTGTACAAGATCATTATCTTCAATAACAATAAAAGCATCCTGCTTTTTAATATCATCTTCATTAACCTTATTAATAACAACCGTACTAATAGTTTTTGTTTTGCCAAATTTGTTGAAACCGGTTATAATATCTTTTGTGCGGACAGATTCGGGAAAAACAAGGAATAATCTTTTATATTTCGCAATGAGATTTTTATTCGACAGGAGAATAGAGTAAATATCTTTTTCAAAGTTTTGATATACGCCGGGATATTGCTTCTTATATTCTTTAAAGCCGACGTCCAAAAGAAAAGTATTGCGTTGATCAAGCTTTGAAAGTATAGAAGATGTTGCGTCGTGCACTTCAGGCATTATAATAAACGTGTTATAGTAGCCGCCTTGTTCGCGGATAAGCGATTCAAACATCTTGATACTGTGATGATGAAAATAAATATCGAGTGTGCAGTCCTTTGGCAAAGCCTTCAATAACACATTAAACAAAGTTTCTTTATAGGGTGTAAAAGTGCTGAATAAAAGAAAAATTCGCTTGATTTGTTTGGTGTCCGTGCTTTTAACAAAATAACCTTTTCCAGGAATAGAATCGATAATGCCGGAGGCGCGCAGATCATTATAGGCACTAAAGACAGAACCTCTTGCCAGCGAAAAAACTTCCGATATTTTATTTACAGAAGGGAGGATATCATTCTTTACCAGTACACCATTATCAATGTTCCTGTAAATGGATTGCACGATTTGCTTATAAACAGGCGTGGCAAGCGAGGGGTCAATTTGAATCAGTTCAGTTATTGTTTTTTTCATGTGGTAAACAAAGAAGTGGGTAAATATAAAACAAACAGGTATATACTGGTATATAATTTTTTATACGGTATATCAGTTTCCTATATTCTTCAACAGTTTCGGTAAAGCTGGACACCTGAATATGTTAATGCCATGCTTCGAATTTTATTGCCTGACCGCGTAAGGCTTATCCGGTTAAACGATGTTATGTGTTTTCATACAAACAAGTATTCTTTGAGCCAGCATGGCCTGATGCGATGTCAAGTATGGCTTTATCTCTCTCACTTGTTTTATAACTCATGTTATTGTATTAATTACTCTTTAATAAAATGAACATAAATAAATTAAACATTAACAATAGCCACATTCTTTTAATGGTATATTACATCACGGCCTTTAATAAGGCAGTAATTATATGATGTTATTCAATAGTGAAAACGTTTTTAGCGCTGACAGGTACCCGGAAATGACCAACGAATTAAAATTGCTTAAAACTGCAGCGGTACAGATGCCTGTTTACTTTAAAGGAGAAATTATTATTTCCTATTTAAAAGCACATTCTATTAAAAGTGAGTGGATAAAGGCTAACCCGGAGATGGTTGCATTTGTGCGCGATTATTCAGCCAAAACAACACATATAGAATCTCTTTTTGAATTTTACCGGATGAAACTATCAGCACTTGACAGCTATGAAAAGTATATCCGGGTTTTCTTTTTGGCAAGTTAAGTATGATGAAGTGAATAAAAAGAAATCTGATGTGGAACTTTAGCATTAATCAATCTATTCAACATGGCCTTTTGCCCACGCAACCGTTTCTTTTACGGCAGCATTAATATCCTGTTTGGTTATAGATCTTTTCCTGCCTTCTTCATCAGGCATTGAACCTGAAAAAAAAGAATACAGCTTTCCTTTTTTTGTTTGAGGGTTATAGAGCACTTTGAGAAATGGAAGTTTCAATCTTTCAATTATACATTGGCCATTTATTTTTTTACCAGCAACCGTATAAATTATCCCTTCACCTTCGTTTGTATTTATAATTTTTTCATGCATAGCCAGATAGTAAATTTATAAAAATTCATTATAACAATAATCAAGCCCCATGCTGTTTGCAAGTCTTGGTTAGATAATTTATTATGATTGTTGGCCTGCTATTCACGTACCTTCAATATAATATACAATCAAATGGCATTAACCGTAAGCAGAAGCAGTGTAAAACTCAGGCCCGATTATAAAAAAGTAATACCAAGATTTTTTAACACCGGCAATGAACGCTCGCTGTTGCTTATAAGTAAGATACTGCGGCTGGATGATAAAGCCGCTGATACTTTGCTCCAAAGTATTCTTTCGGAATTTTCAAGCCGTTACAGGAATATTCAAACTATTTTTTTAAATCATTTTAAGGCTATTGAATATTTGTTGACTGATGCGGATAAACAAAGCTTATCTGAAACAAAAAAATTACTTGCCGGCGCTTATTTCACCATGGAGTATTCCATTGAAGCAGCAGCGTTATTTAATCCATCCATTGTGGAAGACACAAACCAGGAAGGGGCCGGTAAAGGACAAAAGAAAGTAATTATAAGTTTCAGGGCTACCGGTGAAAACCATATTTCCTCCGTGGTATTTAAACGGGGCATATTAAAAAAGAATGGCGTTATACATTTTGAACCTTCAGGAAAATTTATAACGGAAGGCTCCATTACACAACAGGAAAGAGAATCGAAAAATGCTTTTAGAAAAGTATTGGCGCAGGTTAATTTAAACGCAGATATTTTTTTGAATATAATGGATCAGTTGAATGAATCTTTTTCCTATAAAGAATTGGAAACTGCACTTAAAAATGCTTTGCCGGCAATTGGTTCTCCGGTTGAGGAAATGAAGCTGAAGCATGAAATTCTCAGTGCTGTAAATACAAATTATGAGATACAATTTCCTGCAGATTCGCTGTTATCCGAACGTGTTATTTTCCCGGTAACGAGGGCTGAAAAAAACGGGATAGAAGATGCCCGTTTTGTAAAGTTTACAAACGATGATGGCAGTTATTGTTACATCGCTACTTATACTGCTTATGATGGATCTGTTATCTTGCCACAACTTATTATTACAAAAGATTTTTGTCATTTTAAAATTGCGCCTTTGCATGGGCACGCTGCAGTAAACAAGAACCTTGCATTATTTCCCCGGAAGATAAATGGCCGGTATGTTATGCTGTCGAGAATTGATGGCATCAATAATTATATCATGTTTTCGGATGACCTGTATATGTGGGATGAAGCACTGCTGCTGCAACAACCAAAATATCCTTGGGAATTTGTGCAGATAGGCAATGCCGGTTCGCCTATTGAAACAGAAAAAGGCTGGCTGGTTATTACACACGCTGTGGGTGCCATGCGCAAGTATTGCCTGGGTGCAAGCTTATTCGATTTAAATGATCCTGCCATAGAATTAGGACGCTTGCAGGAACCATTATTAATGCCTGATGAAGATGAAAGAGACGGTTATGTTCCGAACGTGGTGTATTCCTGTGGCTCTATAATACATAGAGATAAATTATTCATTCCTTATGCTGTATCAGATTATGCTTCTTCGTTTGCATCAGTGCCTCTTAATGAGCTGTTGAACGCGTTATTGAAACAGCATTAATGCAGTTAAAGACTGTTGCGCTTTTTTATGATTTTTTGATATAAGCTGATATATTTTAATGCCATGATTTTACTGCTGAATTTATCCAGTGCATAGTTGCGGCATTCGCAACGGTGAAGCTTCCGGATATTGTTTACTGCTTCAACAGCTTCTTCAATAGTATTGGTTAAAAACCCGGTTTTGCCATCAATAATCAATTCCTCCATGGAACCCCTGTTGAATGCTATAACCGGTGTGCCACACATCATAGCTTCAGCCACACTTAAGCCAAAAGGCTCGTCAAAACTAATAGGATGCAACAATGCCAGGGCATCACCTAATAATATATCACGTTGCGCAGGACAAACATTTCCCAGGTAGACAACAGAACTGTCATTAAGGTAAGGTTTTATTTTTTCTTCAAAATATGCTTGATCCTGTATCAGCCCGCACAGCAACAATTTTTTGCTTGATTGCGCAGCTATCTGTATGGCTTCGTACGCGCCTTTGTGCGGGTGCATTCTTCCAAAGTATAACAGGTAACCGCCATTGCCTTTTCCAGGGCTGAATTGATCTTCATTCAATCCATTATAAACCGTATCAAGATACGTAAGCTCATCATGCCTGTCGCTGTTACTGATGGAAACATAAAATGAACGGCTATTATATTTTTTATAGACAGGGATAATTTCTTTTGAAGAAAACCCATGTATCGTAGTGATCATTGGTGTGCATATTAGCCGCGAATAGGTGAGTGGTAAAAAATCAAAATGATTATGTATCGCATCAAACTGCGGAGCCATTTCCATCAGGTGGGATATATGCATGCACTCCGCCACTTTTGCATCAGCCGGGTATTCGCCTAAGGGCTTTTCCCAAACCGACTCCAGCTTTGCTTTGGTAACAGAGTCGCTTGTTGCAAATAAGGTTACTTCAATTCCTTCCCGCACAAGTGCTTCTGCCAAAACAGATACCACCTGCTCCCAGGGTCCATAATTTCTTGGCGGTGTACGCCATGTAAGCGGCGCTAACAGGGCAATTGTCATAACTTCAATTCGGTGGCAACCACCATGTGTGATATCCAGTAAGCGAGTGTGCTTTCTGCGCCCTGGTTCAGGCTTACTTCGGTGCTGTGCAGTCCATCTGCACAGCCACCCGTTGATGCATTATATAATGAAATACCCAGTTCATTCCTGCCGAGAAACCATTGATAACATATGTACATGCGCGACAAATGATTTTCATCTCGCGTTATGCGATAAGCCTGCTGGTAATAAAGCACCATCGCCATGGCATCAATGCCCTGCTGATCAAATTTTGCATGGCCTTTCTTGCCTTGTTCACACCAGCCATTGTTTCCAACCAGGCTCAACATATCGTTTTGCAAAACCTTTGATTCCAAAAACGCCATAGCTTCAAAAGCAATATCCAGGTAAGATTCATCTCCTGCAATTTCATAGGCATTTAATAATGCCAGCGGCAATAATGCATTATCATAAGTAAGCACTGGTTCAAACCAATGCCAGTTATCTGCGCTGTTCTGTTTATACATATTAACCATCCTGTCGGAAAGCTTTATTACCATCTCTCTTTTTACATCGTCAGGGTAATTGTATTTTACAAACTGGCAAACGCCAATTATAGAATTGGCAATGCCACGCACAGAAATCAGCGCATCAATATGCCGGTAAGCTTTTGAAAAAATAATTGCTGCTGTTTTGCTGAACATATTGGAAGGCCCTTCATTCATTAAAAAGCCAAGCGCCATCATTGTTCTGCCAAATGCATCTTCTGAGCCACGCTCTTCTTCCGTTGTTTTTGCATAGCTCATAAAATTTTTAAACTCGCCACTGTCTGTTTGCATGTAATGGATAAAGCTTAAATAAACATGCAGCAATTGCAAATACTCTTTATCATTACCTGTTTGTTTGCAGGTTAATACAGACAACAATAACGCACGGGCATTGTCGTCTGTGCAATAACCTTCTTTACGGTTAGGAATATTGAATACTGCATGTTGTATAATGCCTGTATCATCCGTCAGGTTTTTTATATGGGAAAAATTGATTTCGGGCAAATCTGCAAACCTGAGCTTCCGCCTCTTTGGTGCATCTTTAAATTTTGTTATCATAACATATTTTTATTAAGTCAGGCGGGTAGCCCTTTTGCAATTGTTTCAGTAAATATTTCATGGAAAAGCTCTGCATGTTTCTCACCAATTTTTTCCCAGGTGGTATTCCGCATTTTCAGTAATGCGTTGCTGCCCATTTCTTTTTTTAATTCAGGGTACTGCAATAATTTTATCACATGTCCCGCCAGCTCGCTTTCCTTATCTGAAGTAAGAA
>JAEWJV010000397.1 GCA_023386395.1 Bacteroidota bacterium | reverse complement strand
CTGTTAGTTTCTGCTGTGTTTTTTTATCGCTTTTATAAATATCAATCCAATCTTTTACCAGGTTGAAGGCATAGATTCTTTCATTTTTGAAAGGCGTTAACATGGTTACCAGCACTTCGGGCAAAGCTCCATGTTCAGTTGATTCAAGTTTTAAAAACCCTTCGAATAATCTTGCCTGGTCTGGCTGAATAAGCCAGCGTGCTATCTTTATCTGAGGATAGGGAGAAACTTCATCTATCCATTTTTGCTGTATCTGGTGAATGAGCCCGGCTATTGGATTATGTTCGGAAGCCATACGCTTTAATTAAGATTTACAACACCGCCTTTTACATTGGTCATAGCAGATCCTTCCACATCTACTGTGGCACTTTGAAGTTTAAGGTTCGCGTCACCTTTTACAGTTGTAGCAGGTGAAGCCACTTCAACTGCAGCGCCGCTTTTTACATCAACTTTTGAATCACCGTTTATTTCTGCAGTAGCACCTTTAACAGTTGCTGCTGTGCCTTCAGCTTTAAATGAAGCGGTGCTTTTCATTTCAGCTTTTGTGCTGCCGCTAACGGTGATTTCTGTACCTGATATTTCAATCTTTCCGCCGGAATCCATTGTTATTTTTGAACTACCGCATTCAAGTGTAATGTTTGATGTGCAGTTGACATTTATTTTACCACCGCCGTCAAGTGTAACTTTATTACCTGCAGCATCAATTATATTGATCGCATCGCCATCAAGGCTAACAACGCTGCCGGAAAGCGCGGTGAGGCTTTTTACTTTATTACCCTGGCCACCGCCGCCGCCCGTTTTTCCATGAAACATACTGCCTAATACAAAAGGCCTGTCAGGATCATTATAACGGAAACAAACCAGCACCTGGTCGCCGGGTTCGGGAACCACTACGAGGCCGCGGTTTTTTGCGCCGCCTTTGCCGCCGCCGGCATCGGGCGTCATCACACGCAGCCAGTCCGTCATTTCATTGCTGGCCTGCTGCCATAACATCTGTACACGCACCCGGCCCATATTATCGGGGTCTTTGTTATCTTTTACTGTTGCAATCTGCGGTTCAGCCAGCGGCACTATTACATTGTTAACAGGTATCACATCTATGCCTGAAGGAATGCCTTCAAAACTGTTATAATATTTTCCGTTGCCGGAAACATGATGTTCTATGGCTGTTATTAAAAATTTGCCGCCATCTTCTTTTTTAAAATCTGCGCCGGACAAAACGGATACCTTTAAATCGGCAACAGCGCCGATGCACACGGCAGGATTATCGCTGGTGGCATTGAGCACTTCAAGATTGGCAGCCATGGCCGTTTTCTTTTGCTTCAAAAAGCTGTCAAGATCAGATTTGCTTTCAATTCTTTGTTTGACAGGCAGGCTAACCGGCTCAGAGAAGATTTTATTTGATTCGTTTAAAACAAAACTGGCATATTCATCGAGGCCATCAATAGTGGAAGGCGCATCAGCCGTAATAAGTTTATCATCTTTTGACAGGTAAGAATAACCACTGAAAGTTAAGGGCAGGATTTGCAGCTTCATTTGCATGCTGCGTACATCAACCCCGTAAATTATTTCAATATCCGGCGAACCGGACGGCTTACCAAAATATAATTTTTGCCCATCATAATAAAACCATTCACCAAACTGTGAAGACAGCCGGTTTAAAAAATGAAAAGCGCTTTCGCGGTATTGGGAAACATAGGGTATCGGCGTTTTATATTGAGGGCTGTTATTTACACTGCAGTTTACCTGCGATAAACTGCCGGTTAATGCATCAACAATTTGCTGCAGTTTTTTATTATAAAAAGAATTGAAGTTCTGGCCATTTTCCAAAAGTATAGTTGGGCTATATCCCTTTATTACAAGATCGCTGGAAAAATTATCAGCCTGCTCAATATCAATGCCGCAAACGAGGCCGTGAAATTCATAGGCAATTTCAAGCGTATTGGCATATAGCAATTTTATAACCGCAGATTTGCCAATAAGCTTTTGTGCATTGCTTAAACTGAAGGAACCGGTTTTCTCAAGCACATCATATTTTATCCGGATGGAAAAAGTATGGTGCTCATTAAATTTCTGGTTAATCGTTACAGTGCTGTAATGTTCTATTTTCTGATCTTCAATTTCTATATCAGCAATTACTTTCTCCATAAAGAATGTTACGGTGAGTTAAAATAAATGCAGCTACTATTTCAGGTGTAATGCTGCAGAAGCCTTAATACAAATAAGCTGATTCCTCTCATGCAAAACCATGAGAGGAATTTAAAAGATGTAACAACCGTTTATGAAGGCCAATCGTTTTTGTGTTCTGCATTGCCCATTTTAATTGTTTGTGCAGAAACTGCAAAGTCAATTTGCATAGGTTGTTTACCCGTAACATCAATGCCTTCTTTAAAATAAACGAAATACCCTTTCTCCCAGGATAATTCTTTCATTTTGGCATCTTCATCGCTTTTCTTAAAAGTTATGTTACCGTCAACGGGTTTAAACTGGTTTACCAGCGATTCAACGATAGAAGTATCGTCGGTAGATTCCACTGTAAGATTAATGGTGCCTCCGTAAACGCCGGAAGAAGGCCTGCCCTTTGAATCAACGTCTCTGCGTAATTCATAATCGCATTTGAGTACATCAAACTCTTTACTGCCGATTTTCAAGGTTGCTTTGAAAGCCATAGGTTATTTTTTAGAAGTTAATAATGGAATGAATCGGGAAATTCTCCTGCAGGGAAACCTTCTTGTTTATTATAGAACATATAGTTTTATTAAACATATGGTAGCCATATTTTAATAAAGAAAAACCCCGCACAATGTGCGGGGTTTTAAAAATGCTTATGGGGCCGTAAATGGTTAATACAATTAAAATAAACTTAGCCTTATACCTAACTGGCTTGTCCATCTTGAACTGTTGTAAACACCATCACTAAGATCATATACTTTTCCATCCCTGCCGGTAGGAGGAGTAAAGGTATATGTGGGTGTGAGATCTGTAGGTGAAACATAACCTTTCATATTCAGTATAGTGGCCTGGTCATTAGACATGAAGTATTGTTTGCCCCAGTTCCTGTTTATCAGGTTGGTGAGGTTAAATATGTCATAAGTAAGTTGCAACTGGTATGTTTTGCCGCCAACCTTCAAATTAAAATCCTGTTGTAATTTAAAATCAACAATATTTACAAAGGGTAATTTGGCACCATTTCTTGCAGCATATTCGCCACGATGTTTGCTGAGGTACCTGTCGTTTTCTATATACTCATTAAACATCTGCCATTGCTGTTCTGGCGTATAATCTCCGTTTTGAACAAATGTAATTTCAGAAGCACTTTTAGGAATATAGATAAGGTCATTCGATTCACTGTTGTCATAATCACGCACCATACCGTTTGCCATTACAAAACTGTAGGACGCACCGCTCTGCCCGTTATAAACCAATGATACAGTAGTAGCCAAAGCTTTGTTTGCATAAGTAAATTTCTTTGATACATAAGCAAAAATGCGGTGACCAAGATCAAAATCGCTGCGGGAAAGACCCATATAGTTTCTTCCATTAACAGTTTCCATATAACGCCATTGTGAACTGTTTTGTGAGCTTGTTCCTTCGTTCAATATCATAGAACGGCCATAAACATAATTTACATTAGCAGAAAAACCGTTTGCCCAATTTTTATTGAGCGTGGCTGAAATATTATAAGAATAACCTTTTTTACCATCATTATTTGAAAGCAGGTAAATGCCGGTATAAGGTGTGCTGCCATCTGCACGCACGCCTATCGATTGCGGGAAACTTCCGCTAAGTGCATATACATTTCTCTGATCTGCACCCACAGATTTTTCTGTTGGCGGAAGTATATCTACCCGGGTATATTTTATTTCGTTGATGTTAGCTGTATAAATGCCTTCAATGGTAGCCCTCCAGCCTTTGCCAAAAGTTTTATCTACCGCCAATGAAGTTCTGAATACCTTATTCATTTTAAAATCTTTTGAAATAAGGTTGATTTCACCGGAAGGCACAGATACGGTTGCGCCAAAATCGGCAGCCGTATATTGATCAAACGGATCAGGCCTGAATTCTACATTGCTGCCACGAATACCGGCTATGCTTATACCATTGTTGTTGTAAACACCGCCAGGCCATACAAGCGGCACACGGCCACTGAATGTACCCAGGCCGCCACGAATAGTAAGTCCTGATTCAGGAATTTTGTAAGTAAATCCTACGCGGGGATTGATAGCCAGTTTAGGGCTTGAAATCTGCCCCGATTTTGAGCCTTTCAGATCATAATACTGCGATATTTTGGATAAAGCTGTATCATTAAAGAATTTATCTTCCTGCGGTGTGGTAAGAAAACTCGTATTATCGAGCCTTACGCCAAAGGTTAATGTAAACCTGTTGCTCACTTTAAATTCATCTGAAGCAAAAAGCCCTAAACGTAAGGTATTAAACTCGGCAGCGGCATTTACAGCAGCATCACCTGTAACACCGGGATCAACAAGGGAATATGACCTGTTGTAGGTTCCAGCATTGCCTGCATAAAAATCATCAAGGCTATTAAAGATATAGGAGCCATAGTTTTGCCTGATGAAAATGTTATAGGAATAACTTAACTCATCATCCGTTCCAAATGATAAAGTATGTTTACCCTTGAATATTTTATACACATCAAACAAAGCATAATTATTTTGTTTTAACAGGTTGCCTGTAGAAAATTCTTCAGTTCCAAAATAAACGTTGTTAGAGCCATCTTTTATTTGCACACGTGGAAACGCGCCACCC
>JAEWJV010000384.1 GCA_023386395.1 Bacteroidota bacterium | reverse complement strand
GTTTACCCTGAAAAAAGAAAGCAATGCCACTGCAAAAGACAGTAAAGAAGCTATAACGATAATTGTTGGGGTAGAGGATGAAAGCCTGTTCAGGCTTACGGTGCGGGCCTTTAAAAAATCGTTTTCCCTGTTTTCCATTTTTTGAACCAACTGTCTCACGCTGTCCATATAAACTTTACCCATATCCAGCGAAGCGGGAGAAGGTGGTATGCCTCTGCGTTTATTATCAATAAGTAATTGAAGGTTGCTTAAACGTTTTGTTACAAGCTGTTTAAGCTGCTCAGCGCTTTGCAACTGCAAGTCATTATTATTGCTGAGCTTTTTTACTTCACTGATTGATGTATATGTTCTTGAAAGCGATCCGGTATAGGGTTCAAGAAAGCGATCCTGACTGGTAAGTAAAAACCCGCGCTGCCCGGTCTCGGCATCTTTTAAAGCCGATATAATATTTTCAAGTTCGCTTATTACCGCATTGGTATGTGCTACTTCTCTTTGGCTGTTCAATAAACCTTTTATGCTTGCGTAAGATGCTATTGCACTCACTATAAGCAGTAAAAAAGAAATTCCATACAGCAGCAATAAATTTCTTTTGAAGGTTGAATTCATAATCTAAATTTATTTATGTAAAACAGCAAGTGGTTTAGCCTGCGATACAGGCAGAACTAAAATAAATGTTGTGCCCTTATTTTCCCTGCTTCTTGCCGTAACAAGACCATTATGCTTTTCAATTATTTTTTTTACAATGCTAAGGCCAATGCCGGTTCCCTGGTATTCTGATCTTCCATGCAGTCGCTGAAACATGGTAAAGATTTTATCAAGATACTGCTCATTAAAACCAATGCCGTTATCTTCAATATAAATGCGGCAATAACTACCCCTTTCGGCGGCCTTGCTTTCGGCAGATTTCTGCTTTGTGAAATCGCTCCATATTTTCATTTCGGGGGCAGTGGCGGGTTTTGAAAACTTAATAGCATTGCTGATAATATTTTGAAAGACCTGCCGTATCTGGTCGGGTATCATTTCAATTGTCGGCAGGTTATCAACGCTGATATTTGCTTTTTTTTCTTTAATAACCAGTTCGAGATCGGTAATGGCGCCGCGGATAACTATATTGAGTGAAGCGGTTACAAAATCCGGATCGGTGGCAAGCCGGGAATAACTTAAAAGGTCATTGATAAGTGTGCGCATTCTTTCAGACGAAGCAATAATCCTGTTGATGTACTGGCTTGCATCGGCGTTTTTCATAAAGCGCTCTCTTACTATCTGGCTGAATGTGATGATCTTTCTAAGCGGTTCCTGCAAATCATGCGAAGCGATAAATGCATATTGCTGTAATTCGGTATTGCTTGCTTCCAGTTCTTTATTGGCTTCAATTAATTCGGCCGTTCTCTCTTCAACCTTTTGTTCAAGGTTATTTTTAATATCATTCAGCTCTTTTGTTTGCCTGTATAGTCTTGCAAAGGTTTTTATCTTAAGCAATAAAAGATCAGGATCAAAAGGCTTGGTAATATAATCAACACCACCTGAAGTATAACCTTTTGTAATAAAGCGCTTATCAATATTTACGGCAGAAAGAAATATAATGGGAATATCTTTTGATTTGCTGTAACCCGTAATGTTTTCGGCTACTTCATAGCCATCCATGCCGGGCATTTGTACATCGAGGATTATAAGCTCATATTCTGTTTTAAGAATTTTTTTTAATGCTTCTTCTCCAGATACAGCAGTATCCACATCGTACAGGTTTAACTGTAACAGTGTTTTAAGTGAAAAAAGATTTTCCTTTTTGTCATCAACAATAAGAATCATACTGCTTTTTCTGTTTTATAATTTGTGATAAGCAGTTAGCAAAATACACATTAAATCAACAAACGATAAAAGCGGAAGACGTATTACTCAGATTGCGCAAAGTTTTTTCGAGGTTACCGTTTACATGTGTTGAAATAGTTGATAATATGTGTTTCAGCTCTTTTATGCTGGTGGGCTTTGTAATAAAGCACATAGCACCTTTCAGCATAGCCTCTTCAATATCTTTCGACTGGGAAGATGTTGTGTAAACGATCACGGGTATATTGCGGAGGGCGGCATCTTTTTTTAGTTCGGAAAGACATTCTTTACCGCCCATGCGTGGCATATTCAGGTCTAAAAAAATAACGTTTGGATAATCGCCGGAACTGTGCTTTAAAATCTTTAATGCTTCATGCCCATTCCCGGCATTAATAATTTCTAATGCAGGGTTGGCTTCCATTGCTGCTTCTTTAAAGATCGCAACATCATCAGCGTCGTCATCAATAAGAAAAAAACGAATGTAATCGGCCATATAAAGGTTCATTAATTGTTGTTGCCTGTAAAGTAAATGTTTTACAACACCGGGAAAGTTGGTTGCAAAAGTATAATTCTTGACATATTAAAATGCAAAGCTTATTATAATTTGGAAACAATTTTTCACTGTCAGGAGGCTGTATTTGTTATTCCTTTTAAGAGTGATTTCCATATTAAAGAAAAAAATGAGCGTTGCGGATCCCGCTGATAAGTTACATATTCCGGCCTGGCATCATTCATTGTATTTGATTTATTAATAATGAATGTGTTCGCAAAAAAACTTACCAGTTTTTTCTTTTTTAATTTTTTTGATTCTTCTTGCTTCTTTAAAGCAGTAATTTTTAAATCATCATACACAAATAAAACGGAACTGCGTGCCTTATAGCTGTTGGCTATAATATGTGCATCTATTTTTTTTATCGACAGGCTGTTTACTTCAAACAGGCCTAATGTTTTTGAAGCGGGATTGATGACCGTGCCATCCATTGGCCCGAGGTTAATGTCCAGCGTAAAATCGCCGTCTTTTGTTTTTGTCATATCAAACTCAAATACTGCGCTAAAGTTTCCCGCGTTAAACAACTTGCTTTTTGCTGCAACTTTTACAATTTTATCTGCGGCTATTTTTTCGGGCACATTGGTTACGTTTGTTAGCTGGCCGCTTATATCGGTCCATATAACGGCGCCGGTTTGTTGCGTTTTAATATTAAGCTCCCGGTAAGTGAATTCAAAGTTCTTTATTAAGATGGTATCTATATCAACTGGCATATCTAACCTTGCCAGTAACTGGTGCGGAAAATTCCCGATTTTTGATTTGGTTGAAGGCGGAATATTTTTATCAGCATACACTTCCATTGAGCCATTATTAAATTCCGCATGTTTTGCCATAAAGCCCTCTCCTAAAAAAAGTTTGTACCAGTCAATATTATTAAAGCTGGCCGTTTTGAATTTTATATCATAACGGTCTTTATAAAATTTTAGATGTTTGCCAAAATCCTGCTTGCTGTACCGCGGCCGCAAAACGAGACCGGCTGCATCAATTGATTTTTGCGCCGCATGCAGGATGAGCGTATCAGCTTTTAGAAAATACATACTGTCTGGTGTTCTGAAAGTATAGCCGGGGATATAAATATTAGCCTGTTTGGCATACAGGAACCTGGTTGTATCAAACTGGGTGGTTGAATCAATTTCAATATTATTGAAGTGCATTGAAACGTTGCTGAACGTAGTTAGCTTTTCTTTTTCTTCAGCTACATTATGATAAATGAAATTCATGTTTGAAATAGAAAGATCCTGCAGGCTGAAGTGGCCAAGGCTTTTTTGTATGCGTGAATAAAGCGTTGTGGTATCGTTAATAATCGTATCCCGTTTATTAACAGGATGATAAATTTCTACAGTAGGGTTTTTAATATTGAGCGCACTAAGATTTATATTTTTTTTATCCAACAGGTCAGCAATGTTGAAGCCGTCAATTTGCAGGTCAAACAATGAAATTTTATAAACATCAACCGGCGCTGTTCCTTCCGCTAATAATTGGGTGAGGCGTGTTGAATCAATTAATAATTCAGCATTATGAACTTTAATTTTAGAACCGACAACATCAATTTCTATTTTATCCAGGTTTAAAATATACAAGCTGTCAGAAGCTTCTTTTACAACCTGCTGAAGCTTTGCCTTTATTAAAGGCTCAAAATCTTCACTCTTGCGAACTTTTAAATAAATGAATATTCCAATCAGGAGAATGGCTGCAACAGAAGCAGTAATAATAATGATCTTTTTCAAACTTAATGCTATTAAATTATTTGTGGTAGTCAATATGAGTTATGACTATTACTAAAGACCAATTTTATACCAATCATTTTATACATAAAACTTTGTATGTAATGATGGCTTCTAAAATAAAAATGTAGATGAAATGCCCCTGTTTTTTAAAGAGCGGATTTTAATTTTGATATATAAGATTCAATAAATTCCTCTTTTCTTTTAAGCCTGTATTGCATTACAAACCGTGGGTGCGGCAACGTTTCAATTTGGTTGAACCATTTATGTTCATTATTCAATTTTTGCAGGTACTTTAAATTTTCGCCTTCTCCAATACAAAAGCATATATCAGTTTTTAATCCAAAAGCGATTTGCTGCTGCATGCATTCAATAATGAAAGGTTGAATATCTTTAAGCAAAACTTTATCATCGTAATAGTTAAGGTTTTTTCCATTTTTTATAAATCCAAGCGGGCTCATGGCTGTTATATAAAATTGTTTGTAAAACGCTTCGCTGCCGCCATAAGTCTCAATCATATCATAAATAAAAACAGAAGACAATTCCTGTTTTTTTTGAAAATCATTATAAATACCGCAATTCTTTTCCAAACAGATGGGATCGGTAAACGGAATACCTGTAATGCCTCCGCCAAACCTGCCGGGGTTTATACCTATCAAGGCATGACGTTCATTATTATCGTTATAGAATTTTTTATAAAATGCGGTGCATACCTGCCGTACATCTTTACGCTGATGCGCATCCAGCACTTCCACGCCGTTTTGTAATGCAAACGGTAATTTAAGATTGAACAGGAACCGGAGGATTTTATTGCCGAACATAGTATTTGTAGATGGTTTTTGAATAAAATAAAACAGGTGCAAACTTTATTAAAGCCTGCACCTGTTTTCTGACAAGGAATAATGTTTATAAAAGGCCTACAACTTTTGTATAATTAGTATCTGTTAAAATAGTAAGTAACTGATCTTTAACTTTTACAATATGCATCACCAGTTTTGACTCTTTGGAGGATCGCAGAAATTCGATGATCTCTGTGAACCTGGGATTGTCTGCGCCATTTTCTTCACGGTGCGCCTCATTTCTCAACTGGAACAACTTCAGTAATTTTTTAGTTTCCTGCGGCGTGGATTCAACGTACTCTTTAATGTCGCGATAATCTTCCGCAATTTTTCTAAGAAACTTCTGGTAGTAGATTTTTGAGAGCCTTTCGAGTGTAAGAATTGACATAGTACACTTTTTTAATGGTGAATAATAAGCAATCCAATACGGTAGCAAGCATCAACGGTGGCAAGATATTGTTTTATGCTGTTATAAACAATACATTTTTTTCCACATGATAATTACATAATATAATTAATCTTCACCTTCAAATCTTGCCAATTCTCCCTCATCAAGATCGGCAGCAGGATCAGGCGGCGGCGTAAGGTCAAGGTCTTTTGAAATGTCTGCTTCCGCAGCCTTATGCGCAGCCTCTGATGCCTCGGGCGACTGTTGCTGCGACTTTAAGATTTCTTTGTTTTTCTTTATTTTCTTATTCATGGCAGGCAGTATAATATTTTATGGTTTAGGTATTTCAAGTTGTTTACAAATCGCATCGCACAAAAACTTATCAAGTTTTGGATGCCTTGGGACTGTTGTTTGCTTATTGTTTACAAAATTTCTGTAAATGTCATGCTTACTGCCGTGACGCTGCAAGAAACATTGATGTCTGGATAAATGTTGCAAAAATTCATTTCTTTTTAAACTCATTATCCAAGCGTTAAGTCTTCTTCCAAAACAGTGTTTGTCAGATTATTTGTTTCCTGCATATTGCTTAGATATAAGTCCAATGCATCCATAAGGTTCTCACGTGTTTCTTCAATTGTCTCACCCTGGGTAATTACAGATGGAATTTCCTTGATTGTTCCTATATAAAACTCTTCGCCCTTTGCAATTGCAATTGTTAACTTCATATACTAAATATTAGCTTCTCAAATTTACAGTTTTTTAATGTGCCTCCAGCCAATTATCGCCTATGCCTAATTCTGCTTCAACGGGCACATCATGCGGTAAAGGCAATGCTGCTTTCATGTTGTTTAAAATGAGCGGTTGCAATACATCCAGCTCAGACGGTACGGCATCAAACACCAATTCATCATGCACCTGCATAATCATTTTACTTCTTAATTTTTCTTTTTTCATGGAGTCATGAATCTTTATCATGGCCATTTTTATCATATCGGCAGCGGTGCCCTGAATAGGAGAGTTGATGGCATTGCGTTCCGCATAGCCACGCACGGTGAAGTTGGCAGAGTTAATATCTTTCAGCCAGCGTTTACGGTCCATTAATGTTTGCACATAACCATGTTCGCGGCAGAAGTTGATCATGTTATCCATGTATTTCGTAATGCCGCTGAATTCCTTTTTATAATTATCAATTATTTCTTTTGCTTCCGTACGGCTTATACCAAGGTTATCGGCCAAACCAAAAGCGCCCTGGCCATAAATGATGCCGAAGTTTACGCTCTTTGCCTTGTAGCGCATTTCTTTTGTAACATCTGCAGCATCCACATTAAAAACTTTTGCTGCCGTAGCTGTATGGATATCTGCATTGTTTTTAAAAGCATTGCACATGTTTTCATCGCCGCTTATGGCTGCAACAATCCTTAATTCTATTTGCGAATAATCTGCGCTGATGATAACATTGCCCTGTCTTGGAATAAACGCCTTCCGTATTTCTTTACCGCGTTCCGTTCTTATGGGAATATTTTGCAGATTCGGATTATTGCTTGCAAGCCTCCCTGTAACAGCAACAGCCTGTCCATAAGTTGTATGCACACGGCCGGATTTCCTGTTTATCAACGAAGGCAAAGCATCCACATAAGTTGACCTTAGTTTTGTTAGCTGGCGATAAGCCAGGATATCTGCAACGATAGGATTATTGTGCGCCAGTTTCATCAATACATCTTCACCTGTTGCATACTGGCCGCTTTTTGTTTTTTTAGCTGACGGATTTAAGTTGAGCTTTTCAAATAACACTTCACCCAACTGTTTAGGCGAACCAATATTAAACTTAACGCCTGCACCGGCATATACGGCCTGCTCCGCCTGGTATGCTTCACGTTCCAGTTCTTTTGAATAGTTAAGTAAAAAAGGAACATCAATCATTACACCTTCAAATTCCATATCGGTTAAAACTTTCACCAACGGATTTTCTACTTCATAAAAAACACGCTCCACTTCTTTTGTTTTTAGTAAAGGGTGCAATGAATGTTTTAGCTGTAAAGTAATATCTGCATCTTCTGCAGCATAATCTTTGAGCTTCTGTATCTCAACATCACGCATGGTACCCTGGCCTTTGCCTTTCTTACCAATAAGTTCTTCAATATGCACGGGTTCATAACCAAGATATTGAGCGCTTAATAAATCCATACTCCGCTTGCCATCCGGCTCAACCACATAATGCGCCAGCATAGTGTCGTATACCTGGCCTTTTATTTCACGGTTATAATATTTTAAAACAAGCAGATCGTATTTTATGTTGTGACCAATCCATATAAGGTCAGGATCATCAAATAAAGGCTTTAATAATTCAAGCAGGTTGCAGGTGGCTTCATATTCTGCAGAACAGGTGACAAAATAAGCTTCGCCGGGTTTATACGAAAAACTCATACCCACCAGTTCTGCATCATTGGCATCAATGCCGGTAGTTTCAGTATCAAAACAAATTTCTGTTTGCTGCATTAACACATCAACCAACTGCTTTATCTTTTCTTCTTCATCCACTAAAATATATTCGTGTGTTGTATTAGTAATGTTTTTTGATGTAGCTAACCCTTTATCATCAATTTCTTTATCTTCTGTTTTTTCGATGATGGTTCTTGCTGCAGCGCCTTCAATAGCATTACCAAATAAATCAGTTTGCACACCTACCGGCGCTGTTTGAAATACGTTGAAATCATCGCCTAAAATTCTTTTGCCAATTGTTTTAAATTCCAGCTCGGTAAATACTTCAATCAATGCAGGTTTATTCCATTCCTTTAAACAAAATGCTTCTTCCTGGAATTGAACCGGCGTATTGGTTATAATGGTTGCCAGTTTTTTACTAAGTATAGCTGATTCTTTTCCGGCAACAATTTTTTTGCCCAATGCGCCTTTAATATTTTCAGCATTGGCTACCACATTTTCAAGGCTGCCATATTCTTTCAGCAATTTAGCAGCTGTTTTTTCACCCACACCCGCAATGCCCGGAATATTATCAACTGCATCTCCCATCAAACCTAAAATATCAATTACCTGTTCTACTTTTTCAATATCCCATTTAGCGCACACTTCGGCAGGACCGAGGATTTCAAAACTGCCGCCCTGGTAACCTGGTTTATAAATTTTTACACCATCGCGCACCAACTGGCCATAATCTTTATCAGGCGTAACCATATAAACATCATAACCTGCATCATGCGCCTGCCATGCTAATGTGCCTATTACATCGTCTGCTTCATAACCTTCCACGCCAATACATGGAATATTAAAACCTTCAATAATTCTTTTTATATCAGGAATAGCTTCCATTAAATCTTCAGGCGTTTCCTGGCGGTTGGCTTTATAATCGGTAAAATCTGTATGCCGTTCTGTTTTGCCTTCCACATCAAAACATACAGCAAGATGGGTGGGTTTTTCACGGTTCATTAAATCAATCAATGTATTGGTGAAACCAAACTGGGCATTGGTGTTTCTTCCCTTTGAAGTAATACGGGGGTTGCGTATTAAAGCATAATAGGCGCGAAAGATGAGTGCGTAAGCATCCAGCAAAAACAAACGTTTATCCATCTTGCTAAGATAAGGCCATGCACTGAATCAATTTTGTGAAGGTTGCCGCAAAAATTTTATAGCCTAATGATTATGCCAGGCCATATCAATAGTGCATAGGCTTCTGTAATTAGTAAACTTTTAATTGCTTTATTAAGAAAATGCCTTGATTTTTGCAAACACCGCACTGCAACCGCAGTTGCCTTTCTTATCAACTGTACAAGGGAGTGACACAACGAAGATGAGTTGTATTACTGCAGCCGGTGATATAATAATTATTCTTCAATTTACAACGGGTGATATTGTATGAAAAATTTGCCATTAAATCCAAAACTTTTTGTTGAAAACAGGAAGCGTTTTATTAAAGAGATGAAACCAAACAGCATTGCTATTTTTAACAGTAATGATGAAGTGCCAACGAGCGCCGATGCCACTTACAGGTTTCAGCAAAACACAAGCCTGTACTGGGTTTGCGGCATTGAACAGGAAGATACGATGGTGATCTTATTTCCTGGTAACGTGGAAGAAAAATACCGCGAAGTATTGGTATTGGCAAGGCCGAATGAATTAAAAGAAAAATGGGATGGCAAGAGGTTAAGGGCAAATGAAGCAAGGGAAATTTCGGGCATACAAACTATAGTATGGCTGGATGCTTTGGATGGTTTATTGCAAAAATGGGTGCACACTGCAGATACTATTTATTTAAACACCAACGAGCATGACCGTAAATCAACCGGTTATTATGCCACGCGGGATTATCGTTTTGTGCAGGAAATGCAAGAACGTTATCCCCTGCATAATTATGAACGCGCTGCAAAGATCTTATTAAAGCTGCGTGCCGTAAAAACGAAGTATGAAATTGAAGTAATAAAGAAGGCTATTGATATTACCGATAAAACATTTCGCAGGTTGCTTGGCTTTATACAACCCGGTGTTATGGAATATGAAATTGAAGCCGAAATTATGCATGAATTTCTACGTAACCGCGCCAAGGGCGAAGCTTACAGC
>JAEWJV010000212.1 GCA_023386395.1 Bacteroidota bacterium | reverse complement strand
ACGTTGAAATAAGTATTACCGCCGTTATTCAATTATAAATTTAAAACTTGTTTTAAAAGAAGTGCTTTGCCCGGGCTGCAGCATTATTAACCCCATTTTATTATTAAAAGCATCTGGTGCCGCACTTAAATTTTCTACAGCAATACTATTGCGGTGTGGCGGTATGTATAACTGCAGGTAAGGATAAGATTTTTCCGGCAGGATAGTTAACTGCAAACCTGATGCATTGTTGCGCAAGGTGCACGCCGGTAAATCATTTTCGTTCAGCAGGAAACAGTTGTCGAGCTTTGTTCCGGCAATTAATTCAGGTTGCTGAAATTTATCGCAAGCAATTATTTTTCCTGTTGGAAGCAGGCGGTTATCAAATTCAAGCATCCTGTTGCTGTTTATTCTCATCAGCAGTTCATCAGCTTTACAACCTAATGTAAAATAGGGATGCCAACCATCGCAAAGCGGCATGGCTTCAGCAGCATTGTTTTGTATAATTGTTTCGACAGATAGTTTGCCCTTGCTTTCAAGCCTGTAAATAACGATGCAGGAATATTTAAACGGATATCCTTCGTTTGTTTTTGTATAATCATATTGAAGTGTTACAATAGCCGCATTTTCATCTGCGCCATAATCTGTTATTGTAAAAACAGCATCGAACAGCAAACCATGAATGGCTTCATTGCCCAAAGAGAATTTGTTGATGGTATATTGCTCATTATTCACACTATACTTACTACCTGCCAGCCGGCAAACAAAAGGGCTGAGCCTGGCGCTTTTAAATCCGTTTGTAATATCTTCTTTTGCATTTCCAGGTGAAGAAAAACCATCAATTACATTTAAGCTATTTATTGAAAAGCAATTAAGCAATGCTCCAAATGTATATATCTCTGCACCTGTTTTTTCTGCACTGTTTGATAAAAGAATAACAGGGAAGATTCCGTTTTTATTTACTTCAACACTAAATGCCATTTCAATTCTTTTTTTGTGCAACTGCAATTTTTGAATCCGCTGTTCCGTAATAAAGCCACCAGTTGTTTTTATAAAAAGCCAGGCCTTCAGCAAAGCAAACATTATTTACTTCTCCGGAAAATTCATAGGGCTGTCCGGGTTTTAAAAAATAAGTATCCATCCGGTCGATTATTTTGGAAGGATTGTTTTTATCCAGCAGCACCTGGCTAACAGTGTATGTGCCTTCCGGCAGGCTGGTATCTCCCATTGATGGAATATTCCTGCTGTTATAAATAAGCAATATACCCTTGTTTGTAAGCATAGCCGGTGGCCCGCTTTCTACAAGGTCACAATCAAATGTATGTTTACGCACAGGCACGGCAACCTGTAAGGTGGAAATATTATTGCCGGCATATACCGAATCTAAATTATTATCCGGCGGTTGCCGTAAAGGTGTCCAATGAATCAAATCGGTTGAAGTGGCTGTCCATATATATTTATCGCCCCAGTACATATAATACAGGCCATTAATTTTCGAAGCGATTATTTTATTGTTCCTGTAATCTGACACAATTGAACCAGATTTCGACCATATATTTTTATACAGGCTATCGCTGAAAACAGGGCCATGCTTCGTCCAGTGAAGAAGGTCTGCTGACGTGGCAATCATGAGCCTCGCTACCTTGCCATCATAGGCTGTATAAGTAAGATAATAAGTGCCTGAACTGTCTTCTACCAGGCGCGGGTCTTCGCAGCCGCCGGGCCATTCGTACTTTTTATAAGCATCATTTTCAGGGTATAAAACAGGTGCATCATTTCGCAAAAAATGAACGCCATCAATGCTTTTCGCAAGCCCGATACGGGAACACCCGGCGCTGTCCTGTGCCCTGTATAACATAAACAAGGTATCGTTTCTAACTGCAACTGCCGGATTAAAAACATTCTTTGCTTCCCATTTAACCGGCTTTAGCTGAACGGGACAATTAAATTCGTGATCGCCGGGCTGCATTATCGGGTTCACAGAATCTAATTTGCCAAATGGCAGCAGCCATGTGCTGTCGATAACTTCAGCAGCTTCATTTTTTTGCTTATTGGAATTACAGGCTGTGAAAAGTACGGCAACGGGCAGCACATAATAAGCTATCTTCCTGATAAAAAATATCATGGGCTGAAATTAATGAATTAGGAAATTGTATCTCAATTCAAACAAATTTCTTTCAGTCTTAATCTAAAAACCAGGATGCGCCGTAAAAGAAAAAGCAGGCTTAATTAAATGTTTATTACGCTATTGTTTCCGCCGAAGATATTTTGATTTTCGCCATCTGCTTCGGGTTCATTTAGCCAGATGTTGTCGTTTACGAGGTATTTAAATTCGTGATGGGTATTTTTAGGAAGGGAAACATCGCAGGTAAAACTGCCATCTTTTTTCTTGCTCATTACAACTGAATTTTGCCAGTCTCCATTCAAACCTAATATTTCAACAGTTTCTGCATTATCAAAATTTACGGTGAATTTTACTTTTGAGTAATCTTTTGTTTTGTAATAGGTTTTTTGTATCATGTTGAAATGTTTTTTGATTCAGTGTTAATAATACTGCAAAGAAAAAGTAACCCAAATTAAAATATGTATTTTATACACGGTTGTTGATAAAACCTTTAATAAGAAGCAGAACAATTATAACTGTTTGATTTTGATATTTCTAAAACAAACGCCACTGGATTCAACACTGCTGTGTGACGATTGCAACCCTATGTGCCCTGTATTGGAAGCGCCATAGCCGGGTGCATCTTTCCATTTGCCCGTGGTTTTTTCTTTCTTCCACTCGTCGCTCCACAAAGTATAAGAC
>JAEWJV010000173.1 GCA_023386395.1 Bacteroidota bacterium | reverse complement strand
TAAAATAATGCAGGATGGCTATTGAAAACGGAATGATCATCCTGAAAATACTGCGCATAAAATTGCCTGCTTTCACATCAATACTTTGATTCTTTGCAAAAGGCAAGTCTTTACTGCCCATGTACACAAGTGTATAACAAATAACCAATTGGTTTACTATTGCGAGCAGGAGGTTAGGTAAAAATAACACACCACTAAATGCAATACCTGCAACGCCTAGCACAGCAATGGCCGGTAAAAAGAATTTTACAATTGCTGCTTTCACAGATCCATTAATAACATTGCCGGGCACATGCACCGGTGTAATAAAATATATCCATGCTGCTTTATATTTCTCTGAATAAGCGAGCTGTGCTATGGCCATAGATAATAAAAGGCTGGAAAAATACAGTGCTGTTATAACGATGACGTTTCCGGCTGCAGTATGCTGCTGAACATCTGCCAGGCTCAACTTTTTACTACTGAAAAAAATGATGAATACATACACGAGCAGGTAGCCAATGCCAGGATATACCTTCATTTTAAAATCGCGGCTTCGGGCCATCATATTCCATGTAAAAGCAAAACCCATGCGCTCTGCGCCAGGCTTAGTAATCATTTTTGCAATAACGTCAGCAAAACCTGCTTTTTTCTTTTCTTTTATTTTAATTGCTGTCTGTGTTAGCTGTGCTGTGCCTTCGCCGGTATTTGAAATAAGTGATAATTTACGATTGAATGATGGCGCCAGGAATTTTATAACAAGCCATAAACACAAAAAAGGCAATAAAAGCGCACAGGCTGCGGCGCTATATTCAAGTACCGTACCATGAAAAGTGTATAATACATTCCATGCTGCAGCAAACCAGTATGGAGGCAGAATTATCAGCAAGTTGCTGTTGGTAAAATGAAAATCAAAATTCTCAACCTCACCTATTAATCTGGGCAGCAACTGAAAGCTTGCATATAAAACAATAGCAAAAACAATTTGTATATAACTGATGATGCTTTTAAACTTTTCAGGCTTTGTAATCTTTAGTATAAATATATAAACCGCATTCACTAAAAATATACAAAAGATAACAGTAAGTAGCCCGGTTAATAAAAGAAAAAAGGAGCCGGCAATGCTGTAGTTTATACCGATGTATATTAACCCCGGTAATAACATAGGCACTATTATTTTACAAAGGTGAATAAAAATATGCAGCAATCTTGCCAGCAATAAGGTTCTGTCGTTTACAGGTTTTGGCAGGATAATATAATTATCACGCACATCAATTAATACGGAAGTAAAATCCGCGATTAATGTAGAAGCAAGCATGAAAATAAAATAGCTGAAATAAAAAGTAAGCTGGGCGATGGCAACGGCATTTAATGCGAAGCAGAAAAGAAATACACAACCCATTACAGCACTAATGAACATAGTAGATAAAGTAGCATTGCTTACTTCTTTTTTTGTTTTTTGCCTGCGCCTGTTTTGCATAAACGATGCAGGCCTGCGGTCGTCCATGGTTAGCTTGGCCGTTAATATACTTTGCAGTTGCGCAGCATTAATACCATTGCTGCTGTACAATCTTTGAGGAAGCAGCACAAGCCTCAATAAAGCCCGGTTAAAAAAATTCATACAAGTAAATTATTCATCAAATGCACGCAGGAGATCTTCTGCTACCTGCACCCCTGAAGTGTTGCCGGTAAGTTGTGCAAATATCTGTTCAAGGCTATTGTTGCCTTCCTGCTGTTTCAATTGTTCAAAGCTGCCATCAGCCACAATAACGCCATCGTTAATAAGAATAATGCGGTCGCTCACTTTCTCAACAATATCCATCATGTGGCTGCAATAGAAAATGGTTTTACCCTCTTTCGCAAGTTTACTAATGAGGTCTTTTATAATGATAACGCTGTTGGCATCGAGGCCGCTTAAAGGTTCATCCAAAATAATAATATCGGGATTATGCAGCAGCCCGCTTGCAATAAGCACTTTCTGCTTCATGCCTTTGCTGAAGGTGTCCATGCGTTGGTTCAACTGTTGCTGCAATCCGAATGCCGTCATCATTCTTTCAATCCGGTTTATACAAACGGTTTCATTAAGATTATATAGACTTCCCATCAGTTTTAAGAATTCTATGGGCGTAAGCACGTCATATAATTCAGCCAGTTCCGGCACGTAACCTATCATGGCTTTTACAGCAAGCGCATCGCTTTTTAAGTCCAGGCCTTTCACCTGTACTTCACCTTCATAATCATCCAAAAGCCCGCATAAAATTTTTACAGTAGTGCTTTTACCTGCTCCGTTTGGGCCAATATAACCCAACACCTGCCCTGCATATACATCAAGGTTAATTCCCTTCAATACCTGCCGGCTGCCATAACTTTTACGGAGGTTCTTTATACTTATTACGGGTTCCATTTATTAATAGATTTTGATTGGTAAAAGGTTGCGCAAAAAAACCGCAGATAAAAGTAAGCGGAATGATTTATTCTTTTTAAAGAAATACAACTACGCAACACTTTTTTTGTAAATAAAAGAGCTTGAAAATCTAAACCATAACTTTACAAAATGAATGCAGCAGTTTAAAACCCTTTTTAACCGGCGCATTTCCGGGAGAAAACCCTGTAAGCTTTAAAAATAGAACATGGGATTCTGTAAAAAAACCCATTCAAAAAAGTATAAGAGAGTAGTATTATAACAAACATTCACAACAAAATAAAATTCATGAGACGCATTTGTCTGCTTTTTATCCTGGTTGCCTTATCCAATTCCTTTATCAGTGCACAAGATCTTTATATGCCGCGCAACATTAAAAATGCATATGTGAAAGGTACGCGCTCGTTAACCGGTGAGCCCGGCCCTGACTACTGGCAGAATAAAGGCGTGTATGACATTAACGTTACCGTTCATGCTGATACAAGATCCATATCAGGAACAGAAAAAATTGTATATTCAAACAACAGCGCTGATACCTTAAAATCGCTTGCCATTCGTTTTGTAAATAACATTCATAAACCACAAGCCCCGCGTTCAGGATTTTACAGCAATGATTTTCTGGATTCAGGTTTACATATAATTTCTTTTAAGATTGACGGAACAGTTTATGACATTAACAG
>JAEWJV010000661.1 GCA_023386395.1 Bacteroidota bacterium | reverse complement strand
CTATTTCCACATCAAAAATGGATTCTGAAAAATATTATCATACTCAGAAAGATGAAATTGGAACACTCGACCTGGTTAATATGACAGAAATAATTAAGGCAATTGCTGCCAGTTCTGTTTCCATCATTTCTGGAAAAGATACACCCACCCGTGTAAATGCAAGCGAGCTGCGATAAACAGCAGGCTGGCTTTCAAAAAAGTTTAACTGCACGGCTCCACCGGTTTGAGTCATTACTGGCTCTTTACTGGATGTATAAACATCTTACATTCTATTTTAACATTTTTTAACTGGACTCAACTAATTAGTTTCTATTGCTTTATTTCTTTAAAATAAAAATATATGTATAAACATTCAAAATGCATGTATAAACACTTAATTTTGCGTTATCATTTAAAAACACATATTAATGAGTAAGATTAAACAACTGGTTTTCATTTTTTCAGCAGTAGTAATTACGCTAACCGCATGTACGGGTTCATCGGATAAAGCTTCAACAACTTCAGAACAGGAAGCGGCGGCAGCAACAGGCAAGGAATATCTGGCCGATATTAATAACAGCCTTGTTAACTGGAGGGCAACCCATAAAGGCGGTTTTGCACCCAGGTACGGTACGCTTAAAATTGCCGGCGGCAACATTACCGTTGAAAACGGTGCCGTAACAGGTGGAAGCTTTACGGTTGATGTAAACAGTTTATGGGTTGATTCAGCTTCTGTTACAGAAAAAGATAAAAAAGCAATTAACCTGCAGAACCATTTAAAAAGCCCTGATTTCTTTGATGCTGCAAAATACTCAACTGCAAAGTTTGTTGTAACAGGCGTAGCACCTTTTGATTCTTCAAAGGCTAAAAGCCTCACAGATGGCGCCACCCACCTGGTAAGTGGTAACCTTACTATAAAAGACAGCACAATCAATATAACCTTTCCCGCAAAAATTATTGTTGATGATTCAAATGTTGATATCGCAGCAAAATTTGCGGTTGACAGAACTTCTTGGGGACTTAGCTATGGCGCAGAAGGAAACCCGGCAGACTGGATGGTTAGCAAGGATTTTGAACTTGGACTGGATGTAAAAGCAACAGCAAAATAAGCAAGGGTTTTTTGTGATAGGAACTGGCCTGGAAGCACATTTCCGGGCCTTTTTGTTTTATAGAATTTTATATTTTAGTGCATAACATTTTTCTTGCAAGAAATATAATGATAATATCAATAACCAACATACATTTCAATGAGATATTGCCTTTGGCTGATTCTTGTGTTTGCCTGTAAAAACGAACAAGTTTATATTAAACATATTGATTCGCTAACTGAAATAGATACGGTGCAGGCAGTAAGTTGCAATACAATAGAAGCGATTATTTTATAGTCTTCAATTACGCAAAAAATGATCAGTCATATACAGAGATAGAGAAATATGTGCTACAGTATAGCAATGATTTTCGAAGAAATTTGATAACTACCATATCTATTTTTATAAAAAATCAAGTGCGGCTGATACTAATTATATCAGGAGCTTTCCGGAAGGAAAATCGTACAAAACATTATTGGATGAAACTCCTTTATTTGAATATCAATGGCATGAAGGTAAATTGCTTACAGCTCCTGTTAATTAATTTTAGATATGTCTAAACCAATCGGCAAGATATTCACTAAATTCCTTTCTGCCATGAGCAACAGTTTCTATTAAAAGAATAATTATATCTTAATTAAGTATGGATCATGAATATAGATTTCAAATTACCGCAAAACAGCAATTTATTTTACTTGCACGTGTTATAATATTCGGACTATTTATAATTGGGGGAACGATATTTTTTAAAGTCAGTCTTAACAGTAGCCCTTTTCTGTCTGTTGCCCTGGTATTATTTTTTATTGATACGCTTCCCGCGTTAGTTCTCTTTATCCAATATTGGATGAAAAATAGAAATGCCAGGCTGACTATTAATACCCAAACGGAGAAGTTGATTTATCAAACACCCACTTTTTATAGCGAACATGCATTTTCTGATATTATTTCTTTTCAATACTATATAAATTTAGGAAAGGGCACTGGATGGTATTCTTTTGGAGAATATCGCTATTACAAAATAATTTTTTATGATAATACCGAAATCATAATTACTTGTTTAATGATAAATAATATAGAAAGCAGTCTTGAAAGCTTATTAAGAATGAAAGCGAAAAAACATGCCAGGCTTTTATGTTTAATAACATAAGGAAGTAATGTTACTACATATAGTACTAAACCTCTCAGAAAACATCTTAAGGAGTGCGCTAAACCATTACATAGCTACCTCATTATCTCAAAGCGCCATCCATAAAATTTTGAGATTTGTATTTTCCCCACATTATGCTGATGAAAAAATTATGTTTATGCTGTGTGATATTATTAAGCACCGTTTCAATACACGCGCAGTTCAAAGTAAACCGCACCCATCGCAATAACCTCTTGTTTACTTATGGCCTTACTATAGAAAAATATTTTTAATGCCCCCACGGCTTTTGACTCAAAGCTTTCAGCATAACATATATTATTTTTTTTATCAATCCAATAAATCAATATATTAGCACAGCTAACATTCAAATCTCCATTATCCTCAATGTTTTCAGTGTATAGAAAAATTACGTCTATACAATTTAAACTGATTAATAAATTTTAAATTAATAACCATGTCAATCTGGGGGCCATTACAACAACGCTATGAAAAAAAGCAACCAAGAAAAATACTCTCACTGGATGGCGGCGGCATACGCGGCGTGCTTACACTTGAAATTTTACTTGAACTTGAAACGCAGTTAAGGGCTGCACTAAATGCAGATGAGAAATTTGTATTGGCCGATTATTTCGATTACATCGGCGGCACCAGTACCGGCGCCATCATAGCGGCAGGCTTATCATTAGGTAAATCTGCGCAGGAAATGCTTGACTTTTACCAGCATAAAGGAGAGGCAATGTTTGATAAAGCTTTCCTGCTGAAAAGGGTTAAATATTTTTATAATGACGGGCCGCTGTTACAGGAATTGAAGAATACATTCGGTTCGGGAAATATCGACTTGCAATCCGGGACTTTTAAAACATTGTTGCTGGTGGTAACCATGAACCGCTCAACAGATTCTCCGTGGCCCATCAGCAATAATCCATCGGCAAAATTTAATGATCCTTCTCTTCCCGATTGCAATCTGCAGATTCCGTTATACCAGTTAGTCCGCGCCAGTACAGCAGCGCCTGCTTATTTCAGGCCTGAAACATTACAGTGGGATCCGAAAGATCCTGATAAGACTTTTGTGTTTGTTGATGGCGGCGTTACGCCATATAATAACCCGGCATTTTTAATGTACCGCATGGCTACGCAGTCGCCGTATAATCTTAACTGGAAAACAGGCGAAAAGGAATTGCTCATCGTTTCTGTTGGCACCGGTTCTGCGCCGAGCCCCGGCGTATATAATAACCTGCTGGAGACTTTAAAAGAGCTGCCCAACAATTTAATGTATGCCATGCAGGTTGACCAGGATATAAACTGCCGTACGGTTGGCCGTTGTGTTTTTGGCGCCCCGATAGACCTGGAATTAGGCGATATGACGCCGCTTGGCGCTGATGGTAAAATATTACCACTTACCAGCGATGCCAGCCGCCATTTTATCTATGCAAGATATAATGCGAACCTTAGCGTGGAAGGTTTAAAAAATTCGGGTCTTAGCCATATTGATAGCGATAATGTAAGGGAGATGGACTCAACAAAATATATGCCCCAGTTACGTGAAGTGGGCCGCACTGTGGGCAAACAGCAGGTAAAAGTAAAAGAACATTTTGCCAATTTTCTCTGACGGATAATTGACTTTTGGGTACAACTGCTAAACTGCGGTTGAACTTATGGTGCTACGCGGTTTTAATTGTAAATAGTTGTATATAACGGTTGCGCTTTCAATGCTCTTTCAAACTAGCTTAACAATTATAGTAAGTAATACGCATGAAGCATTTTATTTTATTCACCGGCCACATGATAGATGCAAAAGACAGGCAAACACCAAGATTTCCTGCACACAAAGAAGAAAAAGCCAGGCGGGAAATAAAACTGCGTTTATTCCATAAAAAATTAATAATAGAATCACCATTGCAGGGCATTGCAAGCGGCGCATGCGGCGGCGATATATTGTTTCATGAAATCTGTGCACAGCTTGGCATTCCTTCAGAAATTTATTTGCCAGTGCCACCCGAAGAATTTAAAAAAGGGTCTGTATCGTTTGCCGGTAAACAATGGAATGAGCGTTTTGACAAGCTGCTTAACCAATTGCCTTACTATGTATTGCCGGAACATAAAGGCATTGCTGCAAACATGAATATCTATGAACGCACCAATGAATGGATGCTTGAAAAAGCTCTTATAAATGGCGGCATAAATATGAGCTTGATTGCCTTATGGGATGGTGGCGGGGGTGATGGAAAAGGCGGCACCAGAGGCATGATAAATATGGCAACAGAAAAAGGTGCTGCTGCTGGAATTATCGATATAAAGAAAATATAATTACGGTTTATTTTCCTGTAGCCAATCGGGGAAAAACACTGTATAATTCACTCTGAAATTAAAGATGTTTATGCCTGCAATTCAGGTTAATTATTAATAATCGGTTTAGAAAACCGGGCATGATAATTTTTTCTACACAAAGGAATATACATAGCGAGGTTTCCTGCCCGGCTGAGCCGTTCAGGCGGGCAGGAGACAATTAAAAAACAAACTTGCACAAATGAAAACATGTTTTGTCGTTATGGGGTTTGGAAAGAAAACAGACTTCGAAACCGGCCGCGTTCTGGACCTTGACAAATCGTATAGGAATATGATAAAACCTGCGGTGGAAGCTGCCGGGCTTTCATGTATCCGCGCCGATGAAATCGAGCATTCAGGCGTAATAGATGTGCCAATGTACGACCAGCTTTTAAACGCCGATGTAGTGGTTGCCGATCTTTCAACTTCCAATAAAAATGCTATATACGAATTAGGCGTGCGCCATGCATTGCGACCTTATACAACTATCATTATCTGCGAAGACGGGTTTAAGGTTTTTCCATTCGATATTAATCATATCACTATCCGCCAATACCATCACCTGGGAGAAGATATTGGCTTTGACGAAGTGATGCGGTTCAGGGAGCAGTTAACCAAAGCGGTAAAAGAAATTGCTGAAAATAATTCGCCTGATAAAGACAGCCCCGTTTATACCTTCCTGCCGGCATTAATGCCACCGGAAATAGAAGCTGTAAGAGTAGCGGCTGTTGCTGCAATTGCATTGCCGCAGGCCCCTCAACCTTTGGCAGCACCAGATCAAACACACAGCGCTTTAATGCAGCAGGTGGATGATGCACAAGCAAAAGGAGATTGGATTACGGCAAAAGCGCTGCTTTCTACTATACGAAATATGATGAAAGACGAAGTGAAAAGAAAGCAGGCTGAAGCAACCGTGGAAGTGATCGATCAACCGGAAGACCCATACTTATTGCAAAGGCTGGCCCTGGTAACTTATAAAAGTAAGTTCCCCACAGAAAAAGAAGCGCTGAACGAAGCGCATCATTTACTAAATTTAATGAAGCCTGAAACATCCAATGATACGGAAACGCTTGGCTTGTGGGGCTCAGTACATAAACGGCTTTGGGAAATAACCAAACAGCTTGACTATTTAAACGAAGCTATCCGCGCTTATAAAAGAGGGTTTTATTTAAGGAATGATTATTACAACGGTATTAAT
>JAEWJV010000654.1 GCA_023386395.1 Bacteroidota bacterium | reverse complement strand
GGATAATATCCTTTTATCAAATTCACTTGTATCAATGGAACTCAATGCCAGCAATGCTTTTGGAATTATTTCAATCGCTTTGTTTTTATCATCCAGAAATTTAATGCCCAGTGCCTGCAAAATACCAATGCCACCATCCACAGTTGCACTGCCGCCAATACACAGGATTATTTTACGCACTTTTTTATCCAATGCATCTTTAATTAACTCTCCCGTGCCAAATGTTGTTGCCTGCAAAGGATTCAGTTCACCGGCCTTCAGCAATTTTATACCGGATGCATTGGCCAGTTCTATTACCGCCGTTTTTGCATCATCAATCATGTAATAGGAAGACTTTATTTTTCTGCCCAAAGCATCGTGCACTTCAACATTAACGGTTTTGCCATTTTGTTTTTGAGTGATGAGTTCAGCCGTTCCATCTCCCCCATCTCCAACAGGAAAATATTCAATGTTGCACGAAAGTTTACTTTGCTTCAAACCATCGCCAATGGCCTTTGCAGCAGCAGTGGCATCGAGGCTGTTTTTAAAAGCGTTTGGTGCAATAAGAATATTCATTTTGATCAGATAATAAATGACAATAAATAAATGGTGAGCAAGGTAATTAAACCCATGAATGCAGTTGCGGTTGAATATACTTTCAGCATGGATTTCATATCAATGCCGCTGAATTTGGCTATCACCCAAAAATAAGCATCGTTGGCATGAGAGATCATCATTGAACCTGCACCCATTGATAACACACAAAGCAACCTGCCTGTATCACTTTGCAAACCGAGCGCAGGCAATAAAGGCTGCACAATTGAAGCGGCAGTTATAATTGCAACTGTTGATGAACCCTGCGCTGTTTTAAGAATAAACGTAATTAAAAAGGGAAATAAAATTCCAAGCGAACCTAATGGCAATACACTGCTGAAATGTTCGCCAATTTTAGTTGCTGCCAGCACGGCACCAAAAGCGCCACCTGCGCCTATTATAACAAGAATGCCGCCGGCTTTTTCCGTAGCCTCCTGCAATTGTTTACTTATAATAGTCTTCGTCCATGCACGGCTGCAATTAAATGCAAGCAATACGCCTGTTGCAAGCGCTATTTCGGGCTCACCCAAAATAGAAAAGATTTGTGCAATGTTTGTTTCACTCTTTTCCAGTGCAAAAAAAGATTTTAATGCTATCAGGATTATAGGGATAACAACCGACAAAAATGCCTGCATGACCGAGGGCAGTTTTGCAGTTGCCACCGTAACAATTTCTTCTTCAGCTTCAATAAAATTCGTTCTCTTACCGGCGAATCTTGCCCATATATTTCCAACAAGCATGGCGGGCAATGCAGCAATAATGCCGGTTAATATAAGCTTGCCAAAATCAACATTTATAATTCCGGCTGCGCTTGCAGCACCGGGGTGCGGCGGCATTAAACAATGCACGGCATATAAGCCCGTGGATAAAGCAATGCTGGTGATGACAACAGAAATGCCTGCTCGTTTGGCTACGGATTTATTAATGCCGCTTAATACAATAAAACCTGAATCGCAAAAAATAGGCATGCCTACAATAAAACCGGTAAGGCTTAATGCAAGCGAAGCATTTTTTTCACCAACCATTTTCAATATAAAATTGGCCATTACTTTAGTGCTGCCTGTATGCTCAAGCAATACGCCAAGCGTTGTACCTAAAACGATAATTAATCCAAGTGAACGCATGATGCTGCCAAAGCCATCTTTAACAGCATTCATAATATCCCCAAAAGGCATTTGCACGCCGAGGCCAACAACAAAGCAGGCTATAAGCAGAGCGAAAAAAGCATGTATATGATATTTTGCTGTGAGCAAAACAATAACCGCAATGCCTGCAATCAAACAAATAATTAACTGGGTGAAACCTGTTGCCATGCCCATGAAAAAAATTTGTACAAGATAAGGTGAAATTGATTGCAGCAGGTTTTGCTGTACAGGCGACAGCTATAATATAAAAGCCTGGCAATTTTGAATCACTAGGCTTTTATCTAAAGTGTATTTAATTTTTAATCTGCCTGTAAAAAAGGATAACGGTAATCTGCGGGCGGATTAAATGTTTCCTTGATGGTTCTTGCACTCAGCCAGCGGTAAAGGTTAAGCATGCTGCCTGCTTTATCGTTGGTGCCGCTTGCCCTCGCCCCGCCAAAAGGCTGCTGGCCAACAACAGCCCCGGTTGGTTTATCATTAATATAAAAGTTACCGGCGGCGTGTCTTAATTTTTCTGTTGCCAATACTTTGGCATTCCTGTCTTGTGCAATTATGCTGCCCGTAAGTGCATAAGGCGAAGTTGTGTTTACAAGCTCAATAGTTTCTTCAAACTTATTTTCATCATACACATAAACAGTAAGCACCGGCCCGAATATTTCTTCGCATAAAGCAACATATTCAGGATTTGAAGTTTCTATAACTGTTGGTTCAATGAAATAACCATTCTTCTTATCATAGTTGCCGCCTGCTATAATTTTAGCGTCGCTGCCTTGCTTTGCAGCATCAATATATTTTGCAATCCGGTCAAATGCCTTTTCATCAATAACAGCGTTAATAAAGTTGGTGAAATCTTCCACGCTGCCCATCTTCATCGTCTTAAGTTCTGCAACCAGTTTATCCTTTATTTCTCCTGCAATATTAGATGGAAGATATGCCCTTGATGCAGCAGAACATTTCTGCCCCTGGAATTCAAAAGCGCCTCTTGCCAACGCCGTAACGGTGGCGTCAACGTTGGCTGATTTATGCACGAGCACAAAATCTTTGCCACCTGTTTCGCCAACGATGCGCGGGTAAGCTTTGTATTTACCAACATTTTCACCAATCGTCTTCCACATTTGATTAAATACACCTGTGCTGCCAGTAAAATGTATGCCGGCAAAGTCAGGATGCGAGAAACATATATTACCCAGCACAGGACCATCAACATAAATTAAATTGATAACGCCATCAGGCAAACCCGCTTCCTTTAAAACACGCATGAATACCTGCGCTGCAAATACTTGCGTATACGCCGGTTTCCACACTACAACATTGCCGCACATAGCGGCGCTTGTTGGTAAATTGCCGGCAATAGCTGTGAAGTTAAAAGGTGTTACCGCCAATACAAAACCTTCGAGCGGGCGCCATTCCATGCGGTTATGCATGCCCGGCGCAGAATTAGGTTGCTGTTTATATATTTCACTTAAGAAATGAACATTAAACCGTAAGAAATCTATGAGCTCGCAGGCGCTGTCTATTTCTGCCTGGAAAGCATTTTTACTTTGCCCCAGCATGGTGGTGCCGTTTATCTGGTAGCGGTATTTAGTAGCGAGAAGATCAGCGGCCTTCAGAAATATATGCGCCCTGTCTTCCCATGGCATAGCCGCCCAGTTTGCCTTTGCAGCCAGTGCCGCATCAATGGCCTGCCTTACATGGCTTTCATCACCTTCATGAAAATAACCCAGCGTGTGGGGAGTTTCATGCGGCGGGTGCAGTGCAACTTTATTTCCGGTACGCACTTCTTCTGCGCCTATATACATCGGGATATCAGCTTCCTCTTTTTTCAATTCTGCTAAAACTTTTTTTAACTGCTTTCTTTCTGCTGAACCGGCAGCATATCCATAAACCGGTTCATTGGCCGGCATCGGGTAGGCAAAATATCCAAGACTCATAGTAAAAAATTTGCGCAAAGGTAAAGCAAGCCGCTTGCTTTATAGAACGCCACCGTTTGCGTGGCTGTTAAAATTAACCCCGCAGCAAGGCTATTTCATAAAATTCCTGGCAGCAAGATCTTTACGTACCCTGCTTAAGCTTTCGGGTGTAATACCGAGATAAGATGCCACGAGAGTTTGCGGCACTCTCAATAAAATATCAGGATATATTTTTATAAAATCAAGGTAGCGTTCTTCCGCCGTAGCACTCAGTAACATATTGATCCTGTGCTGTAACTGGCGTATATGATTATGCAGCAAATGATTGTTGAATAAGCCAAATGCTTCATCTGTATTTGAAATGGTGCAGATCAATTCCTCATCAATCATCGCTACATTACTGTCTTCAAGCGCCTGTATAAAAAATTTCGAGGGGCGGTTAAAGAACTGGCTTTCCCGGTCACCAACAAACCATCCTTCCGGGGCAAATTGTATAATATGCTCTTTACCTTTATTATCTATTGAATAATAGCGCAGCAACCCTTTTTCAACATAAAAAGATTGCCTACACACTTCGCCTTCGCGCAGAAGAAATTCTCCTTTTTCAAGGTGCAGCTTTTTTTGATTGGCAAGCATATTTTTAATAACGTCCGTTTCAATATCTGTATTGGTGGTTAAGTATGTTGAAAAAGGAAAGATTTGCATAAGCTAAACTTATGCGTTCAAATTTAGCGGAATTAAGCCACGCAAGATTACAGAGCGCATTTGAAAAATATGTATCTTAACGTTACCGCAAATTATTGCTAACCGATTCATACACGAATAACATTCAAACTTAATTTTCTGCTATGCCATATTTTGATTTTCATGTGCATCCTACTTTAAAATGCATGTTCTCCGAAGCTGACACCAAAACAAGTCCCTGGATTGATATTGATGTAAAAAAAATTCCGTGGATTTTGCGATGGTGCACCGAGTTTGAATACATATTAAGCACACAGGCAGATTTAAGGATGCTGATTAAAAATAAAGCCAACCTTATTTGTGTGGCTGTTTTTGTGCCTGAACGCGGCATGACGGATAACAGCCTGATATTAAAACAGGCAGAAGGCACTTTACAATGCTACCTTAATCCTGCCCGGTTAAAAAAAATTAACGATGAAACTTTAAAACCTTACCCCGATTTGGTAAATGAAGACCTTGATGTGTTGTTTAACAGCACACGGTTTAATATAGCGGATAAGCAAATAGTGGCGCTTACAAAAGATGTGGAATATAATGAAAATGATGCCTCCAAAACATATGTGGTTTTTAGCGTTGAAGGCCTGCACTCGCTTTCGCCAACAATGGATAAAACAAAAATTGACAAAACAACAATCTTAAATAACCTTGATGAATTGCGGGCTGCAATCCCCATTATTTCAATTAATAT
>JAEWJV010000646.1 GCA_023386395.1 Bacteroidota bacterium | reverse complement strand
ACTGGTGGAAAAACCCGGTAGTGAAGTGGTAAGTGATGTCTTTATTGCTGCGGGCAAAGAAATGGGTTTTCCAACACCTCATACACCCTTTTCACCATTTCTTCCATCGCCTGCAATTCAAAAGCATTAATGTTGTAATCGCTCCTGCACCTTGCTTCCACATACGCCCTTTGTAAAAGATAGAATAGCTGTTTATTCCTGTCTTTGTTATTACCGAATATTATTTCCGGCAGCTTATAACAACCATGCAGCAATAGCGATAGAGCTTGTCGAGGTTATGGGTATTTACATGCCAGCCGGTTTTTAGTTTAAGCAAGGTGATTAACGATTGCTCTGTAGCCTGGTGCAGCATAAAGGCTGCCATCTTGTTTTGAGACCGGATGCGGTAAAGCTCTGCTCCGGCCAAAACTCTTCGGCCTTGTTTAAACCCGTTGTATAGATTTCATTGTTTTCTTTTTCAACGGCATCAGCTTTGCTGCATAACTACAAATCTTTATCGCAGGCAGAGAACAGCCACCAACATAAGCATTACTAAAAGCGTGGCTGAACAGAAATAAAGTTGGCATCGGAACTTTCAATGAAAAATTAATTGTATGTAAACATTGCTTCTTACTTTGACTGTCGTCTGTTTATTCCTTAATCATTCGTTTTCCCAAAGCGCAAATGCTGAACAGTTGTTATTGCTTGCTGCGTCATTCCGTTCTCAAACTCTTAACCGGGTTTGCAATTGCCGCTTTAATGGATTGAAGACTGATGGTTATTAAAGCAATTAATATAGCAAGCAGCCCGGCAGCAGGAAATATCCACCAACCTATCTGAATGCGGTAAGCAAATTGCTGCAGCCATTTTTGCATTATCCACCATGTAACGGGTATCGCCAGCATAACAGCTATTAATATGAGTCGTACAAAATCTTTTGAAATCATATAAGCGATATTCATAACAGAGGCGCCAAATACTTTGCGGATGCCGATTTCTTTTGCCCGCTGCAACACATTATAAGATGATAAACCCAGTAAGCCCATACAGGCAATTCCTATAGCAATGCAGGTAAAAATGCCGAAGATGTTTCCAAATTCCCAGTCTGCTTTATACTGTTTATTAAAAGCTTCATCTAAAAAATAATAATTCAGCGGGTCGTTCGGAAAATAGGTATTCCATTTGTCTCTTATGTTATTTATAACAGCGGATACATTCTTTGTTTCTGTTTTTACAGAATATACATTGCGTGCATTTAGACGCAAGATCATAAGCTGCGGCTCAATTATTTTATTCAAAGCTTCTGTATGATAGTCTTTCACTACACCGATAATCGTTCTTCCATCTTCATTTCCTAACTTCTGATTAATAGCTTGCTGAGGGTTTTGAAAACCCAGCATACGCACCGCGGTTTCATTAAGAATAGCTGCATTGCTGTCTGAAGGAAAATCTCTGGAGAAATTCCTGCCCGCAATCATTTTCATTTCATAAGTAGGGATGAAATCATAGTCAATACCTAAAAAATCAAGGTTAACAGCATTCGCCGCTGAAGTATTTGCCCTGGTAACTTCGTTCGACCAGAAATTTTCTTTACCCATTACACTCGTAGAAACGGCAATATTCTTTACACCCGGTATTTGTAAAACAGATGATTTGAAAGGTTGAAATACAGTTTGATAAGTTGAGTCATTTACCGATCCGGCACCTTCAAGCACAAGCGTTTGCCGGATATTTACACCCAACGATTGGGAACGCATATAATGCATTTGCCGGTAAACGATAATGGTTCCTGCAATTAATACAACCGATGTTACAAACTGAACAACAATGAGCGTTTTACGGAGCATCAAACCCTCAGTACTGTTTTTAAATGATCCCTTTAATACAGCAACAGGCCTGTAACCAGATAAAATAAATGCAGGATAAATACCGGATAGCAAAACACCGGCTATAAAAATAGCTCCGGTCATCATGCAGTATTGCGCCGGGAGATAAAAATGTATTGAAGCTACACTACTAATCAGCCTGTTAAACCATGGAATTGTTGCATACACAATCAATAATGCTATAACCAATGCAATAAGATTGATTAAAACGCCCTCTGCAAGAAACTGCTGAATCAGCTTGCTTCGTGTAGCACCCATTACTTTGCGAACACCCACCTCTTTTGCCCGCTCCAGCGACCTGGCAGTTGATAAGTTGATATAATTTACCCATGCTATACCAACGATAAGCAAAGCAAGCAACAATAAAAACGAAACAGCATTATAGTTGCCATTTACTTCAGCTTCCTGCATGTAATGAGAATGAAGATGTATGTCTTTTAAAGGGAGTAAATGAACTTCGTTCCTGGTATGGTTTTCTTTTTTCCATTCCAGGTTATTAATATAACGATTACAAAAGCCAGGAAATTTAGCTTCCAGCTTTTTGATATCCGTGCCTTTTCTCAATAGCAGGTATGTATAAAACTGATTCCAGCCCCAGCTTGTTTCTTCCGGCCGGCTCATGTCGCCAAATTGCCTGCGAAAGCTCCCGATGGTAGGATAGGATATGAGGTAATTAATAACAAGATGTGAATGGGTGGGCGGAATAAATGTTCCTGTTACCTGGAACGTTCTTGTGCTAAACGGAGCACGATATACAAGGGTTTTGCCTATTGGGTTTGCATCGCCAAAATATTTCTTAGCCATGCCTGCTGAAAGCATTATTTTATCAAGCCCGTTCAGTGCTGTTTCCGGATTACCTTCTGCAACTTTAATATTGAATATGGAAAGAAATGAAGCATCGGCATAATAACCTTTGCTTTCATTAAATTTCACATTCCGTTCGTCGTTTGACAGCAGCATATCTGCCGCCGCAAGCCTGCAATAGTTTTCCACTTCGGGAAAATCTCTTTTCATAGTGAGCCCAAATGCCGGATATACAGCGGCTGATTGCCAATCCAGGTTTCCATCCTGGTAATTATCAAGCCTTAAACGTACAATCTGATCAGCGTTGGAAATATTATCG
>JAEWJV010000628.1 GCA_023386395.1 Bacteroidota bacterium | reverse complement strand
AACGGTTTCCCTTGCAGGAAAATCGCCATCAAAATAACCGGCATATATTTCATTCACTTCAGAAAACAAACCCATATCACTTAAAAAAATGCTCGTTTTAACCACATGCTGAAAAGTGAGATTGGCTTCTTTTAAAATAGCATCAATATTTGCCAACACCTGCCGGGTTTCTTCAGCAATGCTACCGGTAACCAGTTCGTTGGTTTGCGGATTTATGGCAACCTGTCCGCTTATAAATAAAAATCCACCCGCTTTTACTGCCTGGCTGTAAGGCCCTATTGGTGCCGGCGCCTTTTCCGTTTGTACAATTTGTTTTGACATGCTTATTTGGTATTTAAGAACAACAAATTTACCGTCAAAACATTTATGGGTTATATTCTTTAAACATCTCTGTTGCATGCATAGTATTTTTGTTTTGAAATCAAGTTATGCATATTGCTATTCGCGCCACACCTTCACAGCAAAAAGAACTGATGGAAAAAGGATTGCCGGAAAATATAACCGTGCAATGGATTGAACCGGGCGGCACCTTTACCGGCGCTGTTGCAGATGCTTTTTTTGACCTTTGTTTTAATGATACAAATGTTCAGGCAAATACATTTACAGATAATACACTGGTTTTTGTGCATGCTGTTAATTGTACCGGGCAGCAAATTAACAGGTCAAATTATGTACGGCTAAATGCCTGGCCCGGTTTTTTAAAACGTTCTGTTATTGAACTGGTATGCAGCGATTCGGCAACTGTGCAAAAAGCAGAAGCTATCCTCAAAAAACTCAATTGGCAATTTATTTGGGTTGAAGATGATTATGGTTTCATTGCAGCACGCATAATTGCCATGATTATTAATGAAGCTTATTTTGCGCTGGAAGATAATGTGAGCACCAAACAACAAATTGATATTGCGATGCGGCTTGGTACAAATTATCCTTACGGCCCGTTTGAGTGGGTCGAAAAAATCGGGTTGAAAAATATTCATAATCTATTAAGCCGGCTTGCAGAAAAAGATATGCGTTATACAATAGCCGCATCGCTTGAACATGAATCTCAACAAACTTAAATATCCGTTTTGGCTTTAATTCTAAGTATTAATACTGCATTTGAAACAGCCTCTGTCATCCTGAGTGCCGGTGAAGATATTTTGTTGGAAATGCAGCATGCCTCTCAAAAAGACCATGCTTCTTTTTTAGAACCGGCAATCAAATCTGTTGCCATCCGGGCTGGCATTGCCTTAAAAGACATTGATGCTGTTACAGTGGTAAACGGGCCGGGCAGCTATACCGGTTTAAGGGTTGGGCTTTCATCAGCAAAAGCGCTATGCTATGCCCTGCAAAAACCACTTATTTTACTAAATACATTGGATGTAATGGCGCTGGCGCTAAAACTCCAGGCGCAGGTTACTGAAGATAATGTTTTGTATTGTCCCATGATTGATGCGCGCCGGATGGAGGTTTTTACCGCTTTATACGATAAAGAGCTTTCCTTGATAAGAACTTATTCATCAGAAGTTTTAAGTGAAGTATTTCTTAATGAGGAGATAAAAAGTTACTTTTTTCTGGTTATTGGCGGTAATGGCAGCGAAAAATTTAAAAAAATAACAAATTATAAAAAAATAATTGATATAAACCCACTTGTCGTTTCCAAACCATTGATAATTTTGGGTTATAAGGCCTGGTTAGAAAAGGCGTTTTCAAACGTGGCTTACAGCGAACCTTTTTATCTAAAACCTGTTTATTTTAAAAAATAATAACCTATATACGAAACAGGCACAATTTTTATAATAATTTTTCCCATATAATGTAATTAACCTCTTTATGAATGTTACACCCCAATTTCTTGTGATAACTGAAAAATCCACAAATGAAGAACTAAGGCTGGATTTTCTAAGACTAAAAAAGGCTGCAACTATTTTACGCGCCTTAAATCATAAACTAAGGCAGTTATTGGTAAAACTGATAGATGAAAATCAAAAAATAACTGTTACAGAAATTTATGTCAATCTGCGGCTCGAGCAATCAGTTGTATCGCAACACCTGGCTATTTTACGCCGGGCAGGAATAGTATTAACGCAGAGAGAAGGAAAATTTATTTTTTATTCGCTTAACTATAAGCGCCTGAAAGAAATAAACAGCTTTATTGAACAACTGGTTAGTTAAACTTAAACACCCTTTTTAAGACGGTTGTACCTTTGCCCAAATTGTATTTATGTACATTGAGCAATTATATACAAGTTGTTTAAGTGAAGCTGCGTACTACATTGAAAGCGAAGGCGAAGCGGCCATTGTTGATCCCATAAGGGATATAGAAGGTTATATGGCGCTTGCCAAACAAAGAAATGCCACCATAAAATATATTTTTGAAACGCATTTTCATGCAGACTTTGTAAGTGGCCACCTGGATTTAAGCAAAGCCACCGGCGCCCCGGTCATTTATGGCCCGAATACCAAAACAGTATTACCTGTTCATATAGCAAAAGATGGCGAAACATTTGCCCTGGGCAAAATACAGATCGAAGTATTGCATACGCCCGGCCATACCTTGGAAAGTTCCTGCTATCTTTTAAAAGATGAGCACAATAAAGATTATGCAATTTTTACAGGCGACACGCTGTTTGTTGGCGATGTAGGCCGGCCTGATCTTGCGCAAAAAGGTGAAAACCTTACCGCCGGCGACCTGGCGGGCATTATGTACGATAGCCTGCAGCAGAAAATCATGCCGCTGGCCGATGAAGTAATCATATATCCTGCGCACGGCGCAGGCAGCAGTTGCGGAAAAAATATAGGCCCGCAAACATCCAGCACTATTGGTAATGAAAAACAAAACAATTATGCTTTACAGGTTGGCAGCAGGGAAGAGTTTATTAAAGCCGTAACCGAGGGCCTCTCCGCCCCACCTCAATATTTCCCCATTAATGCCAAAATAAACAGGGAAGGTTATGAAAGCATTGACGCTGTGCTTGAAAAAGCTTTGAACCCATTGAGCGCACAGGAAGTAAAAACCCTTAGGAATAATGATGACATACTCCTGCTTGATACGCGGCCTGCAGCTCAGTTTACTGCAGGATTTGTACCCGGTTCAATATTTATCGGCCTCGATGGCCGTTTTGCCGAGTGGGCAGGCAGCCTTTTGCCCTTTGATAAAACACTGTTATTAATCACAGAGGCCGGTAAAGAAAAAGAAAGCGTGGTGCGGCTTACCCGCGTTGGTTTTAGCAAGTTTGCCGGTTATATGGATGGCGGTTTTGATGCATGGAAAGCTGCCGGGGAAGATACTGATATGGTAATTAATGTAGAAGCTGATGAACTGGCAATGGATATACCCTTTGATGAAAAGTTAGTGGTAATAGACGTGAGAAGGGAAACCGAATTTGCCGACGGGCATGTGAAAGATGCTGTAAACATTCCGCTGGACAGCCTTACCGACCCCGGAAGCATGGCCAATATTGAAGACGATCAAAACCTTTACCTGCATTGTGCAAGTGGTTTCAGGAGCGTTATTGCAGCTTCTTTATTAAAAAGACAGGGCATTCATAACCTGTATAATGTGCTTGGCGGCTGGAATAAAATTAAGCTTGAGGAAAAAATTGAGACCGAAAAAGTAAAAAGCGTATTGAATTAAAAGCCCGGCCGCTATTGTTCAGCAAGGTTAAGGGGAACTTCTATGGTAAAGATACTGCCCTTTCCAAGTGTGCTTTCCACTCTTATTTTGCCTTTGTGCGCATCTATAACGCTCTTAACATAACTCATTCCCAGGCCAAACCCTTTTACATTATGAATATTGCCGGTATGTGCGCGGTAAAACTTTTCAAATATCCTTTTAACGGTTTCCTTGCTCATTCCAATGCCATTATCCTGTACCTGTATAATAAAATGTTTAGCGGTTCTGTGGGTTACCAATTTAACCACCAGGTTTTCCTTTGAATATTTAATGGCGTTATCAATAAGATTGGAAAGTATATTGGTAAAATGCACTTCATCCACTGTTACCGTGTCATTAGCCGCATTCAGCAGCAGCTCTATTTTACCATTTTTTTCCTGCAGTTGCAGTTGATAGTTATCTGCAATCTGCGCTAATATTTCATGAATATGCACCGGAACAAGGTTAAGCCTGAATTCCTGTTTTTCCATTAAAGCAGCCTGCAGTATGGTTTCAACATGCTTATTCATTCTTTTATTTTCATCTTTTATAATATTGTTGAAATACTGCCATTTGGCTTTATCATTAATAACCTTGTCGTTCTTTAAAGCATCTACGGCAAGCGAAATAGTGGCAAGCGGCGTTTTAAATTCATGCGTCATATTATTAATAAAATCGCTCTTTATTTCACTCATTTTTTTCTGGTTAAGCATGGTTCTTACCGTAATGTAAAAAGCTGCAATTATGATTACCGTAAACAATACAGAAAAAACAATCATCCAGGTGAGCGACTGCCATACCTGCGATTTAAAATCGGGAATAATAATAAAGAGATGTTCGTTTGCCAGCAGGCCATCAAAGTTTGAACCGGATTCGGGTATAATAGGGATAACCCTTCTGCGAAAATGAGTGGTGTCGGCCGATTCTTTATCAAAGTGTTCGCTCTGCATTTCGAGCACGAAATCATCTGAATTGGAAGTAACTGCAAATTCAAAACGCAGGTTCTCTAATCCCTCTTTATTAAAAGCCTTAACCAGTTTACTTTGTATATCGCTAATGGTATAGCGGTCGGAAATAGTCGGCATGCGGGAAATACTGAACGATAAATCGTTTGGCAATAGCTGGAAACCTGGCCGCCTGGCACCAAACTTCATACCGCCGCTCATTACATGCTTGCTTAAGTCTTCAGCCACATCAAGCCCTGCTTTATCAACCCTGTCAATAAAGCGTTCCTGCTGAATTAAAAGTTGATTTTTAAACCAGTTAATCTGTATTAAAATTATACCGATAAGCGATAAAGAAATTAATACGATGATGATAGGAAAAACTCTCTTCATTACTAAACAAAGATATTTGCTGTATCAGCCTGCTGAAAGTAGTAAATTATCTTTATCAGCAATTTAACTGATTAATTTTCTGTTTAGAAAACAAAGTTTAGCTTGTTTTAATTACATTCAATTATGGAAAGATTAGAGCCGGGAACAATATTAATAGCCGATCCCTTTTTAAAAGATCCGAATTTTTTACGAACAACGATATTTTTATGTGAGCACAGGGCAGAAGGAAGCTTTGGTTTTGTGCTTAACCGCAAGCTTGATTATGTAATTGGCGATCTTATCAATGATCTTGAAGGTTGCAGTTTTCCTGTTTTTTACGGCGGGCCGGTGCAGCAGGATACCATTCATTTTTTGCACCGCCGGCCCGGGTTAATTAGCGGCGGCGAAAAAGTTACCGGCAATATTTTTTGGGGTGGTGAATTTGATGAACTGGTGGAAATGCTGCAAAGCGGCAGGCTGTCAGGAAACGATGTACGTTTATTCCTGGGATATAGCGGCTGGGCTGAAGGGCAATTGCAGGAAGAAATGAATCTAAAAACATGGCTGATAACTTCGGGCAATTCCGAACTGGTTTTTGACACCGATGCAGATTCAGCCTGGAAACAGGCTTTAAAACAATTGGGCGGGCAGTATGAACAACTAATAAATTATCCCATTGATCCGCAACTTAATTAGTGCAGTTTAAGTTCTATTTGTTCGCCACAAACCTCAGGCTATAGGTTGTGAGATGTTCATTACTCCTTATTCATCACTCAGTATTAATCAGATACAGTTATCGTTTTCACATTTACAAACTCCATTATGCCGTGTTTGCCCAGTTCTCTCCCGTAGCCGGATTTTTTTACACCGCCAAAAGGCAGCGCCGGCTCAGATTTTACCATTGAATTAATGAAAACGGAACCGCTGTTTAATTTCTTTGACAGCATAACAGCCTTTTCAAGGTCTTTCGTCCAGATATTTCCACCCAGGCCATAACGGGAACTGTTAGCCAGTGCAATGGCTTCCTCTTCATCCCTTACGCTTATCATGCTGAATAATGGCCCGAAAGTTTCTTCATCAAAAGCAGGCATGCCTGGTTGCACATTCAATAGCAAAGTGGGTTGATAATTGCAGCCGCTTCTCGTTCCGCCCAAAATAACTTCAGCGCCTTTTGCAACGGACGCCTGCAATTGAGCCTGCAGTTTTTCGGCCAGGTCCAATCTTGCCATGGGGCCGGTAGTTGTTGAAGTATCAAAAGGATTACCTTGTTTCAGTTTATTAATTTCCTGCTTCACGGCTTCTGTAAAATCATCTGCCACTTCATTCACCACCAGGAAACGTTTGGCGGCAATGCAGCTCTGACCGGCATTTTGCATGCGCGATGTAACAGCAACCGTAGCTGCCTTTTGTACATCTGCGTCAGCCAAAACAATAAAAGCATCCGATCCGCCCAATTCCAAAACCGATTTTTTTATATGGGCTGAAGCAATGGCCGCCACG
>JAEWJV010000663.1 GCA_023386395.1 Bacteroidota bacterium | reverse complement strand
GGTGACACAGGCAGAGCTTTTTCCGGAGGCAAGAAATTTTAGAAAAAGAAAACTGAGGTTATGACAACATTATTTGAGGATATCCTGTTATTCAATGAAGGTAAAAAACGCTATACCGATTTTGAATTGCCTGACGCAGCACTAAAGTTATGGGAACGGTTTTTTGAAAAAGATAAATCGGATTACTATTATCAAGTTTTATTGGAAGAGTCACCCTGGAAACAACGTACACGCAAGATGTACGACAAATTTATTCCCGACCCGAGACTTACTGCGTGGTATGGCAGCGCAACACCGGCATGGCCGCCGGTATTATTGGAAATAAAGGAACGTGTTGAGCAGGCATGTGGGATTGCATTTAATAGTGTGTTGCTTAATTACTATCGTGATGGTAATGATTCGGTAGCATGGCACAGTGATACATTACCATCTTCGGGGAGGCATCATGCCATCGCGTCTGTTAGTTTTGGAGAGACCCGCTTGTTTAAGGTTCGCCACAAAACCAATAAAAAGTTTTCGCAGCTTGACGTTCCGCTTACGCATGGCAGTTTTCTTTTAATGGGCGCAACCATGCAAAATTATTATGAACATCATGTGCCCAAAACCAGCCGCAGGATTGGACCAAGAATCAATCTCACTTTTAGAATATCTGATAAGATATCTTAGCTTGTCAGATAGCGAAAGGACTTGCACCTGTAAAGTATGTTTAATGCATTAATTTAATGCACCTTTTATTTAGATGCCGGCTTTTTGCTTTTATCCAGCAATATAACCAGCCCGATGCCCAACGTATAAGCTACTAAGTCTGTCCATTCAAATGAAGTCCCGATCATGACCCTGGCAAGATTGGAATTTTGAAGCCCGAGCATTTTTACAAGATTAAAATATTGAAGCACTTCCATGAGGTATGAAAACAGCAGCACGCCAATGGCCGTCATTACCAGGGGTGTATTGAAAAATGATCTAACAAAACAGTAAATTAAAATGACAACCAGGAAATCCCCGAAAAAAGGCCTTATAAAATTGTCATGGGCAAATACTGCAATAACAACTTCAATTAAAAGTAATATGACAAAGAAAATAAAATACCTGCGTTGAAATCTTAGCATGGCCTGCGCTTATATTATTGTTTCCGGATTGAGGCTGTAAAGTAATTCAAGTGTATAAAAAAATCTCTTCATTTCTTGAATTTCATAACTCCTTACGCTAAATTGCTTATCTGATTCAACTCCTTCACAAAACCCTTTCTGTGACTGAGGTGACGTAGTATTCAATTTCCGTACCGGTGCAGCGCGTAACTTATTCATTTATCCATCACCACGGCCAAAACCGCATAGCCATTCACTTTGCTTTTGACAGGAAGTGGAACAGCCGCATGCAAAAAGTGCCTGGTGCCAGGTGGAGTAAATCCTTGCAATGCTGGCATATTCCCGATACGCCGGGTAACCGCAATAAATGCAAGTTAAGCGAACAAGCCACAATGAATAATGTTGTTACGAAACAGGTAGTGCTGCCGGTAAAACAACAGGCTGTTCAGGCATCAAAACAGGCTTTACACAACATCAGTACAAATAATGCTGTTCAGATGAACCGTTTTTTGCAGCAGCTTGTTTTAAAAGCCTACAGCCCATCAACCATACGAACGTACAGGAACGAATTTGCGCAATTATTACAAGCCCTTCGCCTGCATAATGTGCAGGCCCTGCAGCCTGCGCAGCTGCAACGTTATTTGCTGTGGTGTATTAAAAAACGGTTTAAAAGAAAACAGTGTACACAGCAGGCTTAATGCACTAAAATTTTATTTTGAGCAAGTGTTGCACCGGGATAAATTCTTTTTTGAAATACCAAGGCCAAAAAAACCAGCACAGTTGCCCAAAATTTTAAATGAAACTGAGCTTAAGAGAATGTTTGCTTCCATCAACAATATTAAGCATAAGGCTATTTTGTTTACTGCTTACAGTGCAGGTTTAAGGGTAAGTGAAGCTGTGAAACTAAGGATACAGGATATAGACAGCAAACGGATGGAGATTTTTGTACAGCGCGCCAAAGGCAAAAAAGACCGGGTTGTAAATTTAAGTCCGTTGGTGCTTGACGTATTAAGGCAATATATGCTTTGCAAAAGCCAAGGCCTGTATGTTATTTTTTTACAAATCCGGATGGAAGCAACCCGTATAGTGAAAGAAGCGCCCAGAAAATTTTTCAAATGGCACGGAATGCTGCGGGAATACATAAAGATGTAAGCTTTCATAGCCTGCGGCACAGCTTTGCCACACATTTGCTTGAAAAAGGTATTGATGTGAAGTATATTAAAGAGTTGTTAGGTCATTTTGATATACGCACCACCGAAAGGTATTTACATGTAAGCAAAGAGAAGCTGGTAAATATTGTAAGTCCGCTTGACAGTCTATATGAAGAAGAAAAGCAGTTGTGGATTACCGACACTAACAATACAAAAAAGCGAAAAGAAGGGCATTGATTTTCAACGCAAAATTTTTTTTGTGAATGCGTACTATTCGGTAATGTTGATGTTAGCCACAATAGCAAGAGAGACCTCAAGCACACATGAAACATCACTTTGGAGATTTCTTAGACAGGACAGGTGACTACTGGACAATAGTTCCAAACCGAGAAAGATATGCTTATGCTACTGACGTTGACATAGACGACAAAGAAGCTGTAAAAATTCTCACAATCATC
>JAEWJV010000617.1 GCA_023386395.1 Bacteroidota bacterium | reverse complement strand
GCTATCTTGCCAATGCTGAAAAGGTGCGTATCCAGGGCATTGAGTTTGATGGCAACAGCAGAATCAACAATAATTTTTCAATATTTGGCGCCGTTGCATATACGGATGGAAAATATATCTCATTTAAAAACGCACCTGTGCCATTGGAAGAAACAGGCGGGCCTTCTGCATTCAAAGATATTTCAGGCGGTAAACTTCCGGGCATTTCAAAATGGTCTGTTTCATTCGGCGGCGAGTTTAGCACACCCGCAGCTTTCTTAGGCAAAGCGGGGAGGTTTTTTATTGCGCCGGAAGGCTTTTACAGAGCTTCCTTTTCATCAAGCCCTTCTCCTTCCAAATACTTAAATGTGCCATCCTACATGATTATAAATGCACGTGCAGGTTTTCGGGTTAACAATGGACTTACCGCTTTTATTTGGGGCAGAAATATATTCAACAAAGATTATTTCGAACAACTGCTTGCTGCTTCCGGCAATGCCGGCCAATATGCAGCCGTTCTTGGCGATCCGAGAACTTATGGCATAACATTGCGTTACTCGTTTTAAAATATTAAAGGGGCTTCTTTTTTTAAACAGGTTATTTAAAAAAAAGCAAACATGGGGGTTCTTTTAGGGCCCCTATACTTTTATGTAAAAATGAATCTGAATTTTAATAATTCTGTTAAAAGCCGCTTACACCAAAAAACATATAACCTATATAATGGAAAAAAAGGGAAAATCATAATTTACCAAACGGCAGGCCATCAATACAAATTGAAGTGAAGTTTGAGGAGGAAACAGTTGGCTTAACCGCAGCAAATGGATCAAAAGTTTATCGGGTTACAATAAAAAAGAAGGCCTCTTTTGAAAGCCTTCTTTTACCTGTGGGAGTTGACGGGATCGAACCGCCGACCCTCTGCTTGTAAGTTCTTAAAAGTGTCTTTTTTAGCTTTACCTAACTTGCTCTAATTTTACTCAATTATTTGATTGTCAATATTTTATTTGATTTAGTCAAACTTTACAAATACCTTCAAAACGTGGTTTAACTGTTAGTTTGTTTGCAAATTGTTTGCAAATGTTGGATGAAATGGATTTGTGTAAACGAAAAAAATTATCAGTTATGTCTGTAACATTTGTAACAAGACCGGACATGCGCCGGCAAAAAGAAAATGGAACATATCCCGTCAAAATGTGGGTTATGTTTAAAAGAAAATCCAAATCTTATCAAACTGTTTTTGAAACAACAGCCGCAGATTTTGAAAAGCTCTATTCGCCAAACACAAAAGGCGCTATAAAACAACTGCGTGAAAATTTAAAAGACCTGAATATATCCGCCGAATTGTATTTGAAAGAAATAGGTGATTTTAGTTTTGAAGAATTTGAAAAAGGTTTTGTGCTTAACAACCCGGCTTTTAAAGAAAGAAAAATTAAGGTTGTAATAAAAGAACATGAAAGTTCTACAGCTTTTGATTACTCTATATATGAAAAAAGGTTTGTGATCTTTAAGGAAACACATCCATACCCGGATAGTATTTCTTTTATGTTTCAAACTTATGTAAAGCGGTTGCTGCGTATCGGTAAAATAGGGTCTGCAGTGCATTATCAAACAGCTTATCATTCTTTTAAAAAATTTCGTGGCAACGTTCGCTTTGCCGATGTTACTGTTGATTACCTGGCAGAATATCAATATTGGCTACTTCAGCAAAACAAATCGAAAACTACGGTTGGCATGTATGCAAGAAATATGCGTACCATGTATAATGAAGCTATTGAAGCCGATCTGGCAAAAAGAAAAAATTATCCATTTGGCCGGCGTAAATATATTATTCCCGCCAGCAGGAATATAAAGAAGGCCTTAACCGGAGAAGATTTAAAAAAAATTTATTGCTACCAAACAGATTGCCCTAAAAAAAGCAAAGCCCGTGACATGTGGTTATTTATGTATTTCGGAAATGGAATGAACCCAAAAGATGTAGCGCTGTTAAAGTATAAGAATATAGATGAAGGTTACATCACTTTCGAACGTTCAAAAGTAGAAAGAACATCGGCCAGCGATGCTAAACAAATAACATTTTATATAACGGAAGATATTCAACGCATTATAAATACATGGGGTAATGTTTATAAATCAATTGATACTTATTTGTTTCCAATTTTAGAAGAAGGGCTTAATCCACTTACAGAATCTTTTAAGATCGACTACTTTATTGCCACAACCAATAAGTGGATGAGGGAAGTTTTTAAAGAATTAGGTATTCAGAAAAAATCTTCAACCATTGTCAGCCGGCATACGGTGGCTACCCATCTTAAATTTGCAGGTGCAAGCAAAGAGTATATACAAGAATCGCTGGGGCACTCAAGTATAAAAACAACGGAAAACTATTTAGACAGTTTTGAGCGGGAAATAAAAAAAGAATTTGCGGAAAGGCTTTTCTCCATTTTTAAATAGAATTAAATTTCTAGAAAAGAGTTGTAGTTATGGATATAGCAAGAATCAAGCGTTTGCTGAAAGAAAAAGAAAATATACATCTTGAATTTAAAGAGGCTGCCAATGCATTGCCCAGCAATGTTTTTGAAACAATTTGTGGTATGCTTAACAGGGATGGTGGAAGTATTCTTTTGGGTGTTGATGATAATGGAACTGTTACAGGAATAGATGACACTGCTGTTTCGAAGATGGTAACAGACCTGGTAAACCTTTCGAATAACCCACAAAAACTCGATCCCCCATTTATTCTTTTTCCGCAGGTATATACCATTACTGGTCATAAGCTAATACATATACAAGTACCTGCCAGTTCGCAGGTACATAAAACGGGGAAGATAATTTATGACCGCAGTAATGATGGTGATTATAAAGTAGAGCAGCCACACCTGATTGCTAGGCTTGCTAATCGTAAGCGCAATCATTACACTGAAGGTATTATTTACCCGTTCTTACAAATGGAAGACTTTAAGCCGGGCCTTTTTAATAAAGTGCGCAACCTTATCCGAAGTAATAATCCTGCACACCCCTGGCTGACATTAAACGACAGGCAGATATTTGAAATTTCCGGTCTTTGGAAAAAAGATTACCTGAGCGGGCAGGAAGGTTTTACACTGGCTGCTGTTTTATTGTTGGCGAAAGATGAAGTAATTCAACAAATTATACCGCATTATAAAATTGATGCGCTTGTAAGAATAAATAATGTTGAACGTTATGATGACAGGGCATATATTCAGACCAATCTTGTTGAGGCATATGAAGTGTTGATGGATTTTGTGAGCCGCCATCTTCCAGATAAATTTTACCAGGAAGGAGACCAGAGAATAAGCCTTCGTGCAAAGATATTCCGGGAGATTGTTGCCAATCTTATCATTCATCGTGAATACACGAATGCAGCTTCTGGTAATTTTATTATTTATGCAGACAGGGTTGAAACAGAAAATGCCAATAACCCGCATGGCGATGGGCCTATTGATCCGGCTAATTTTGCACCCTTTCCTAAAAATCCTTTAATTGTAAAGTTCTTTATACAATTAGGGCGCGTAGAAGAGTTGGGCTCTGGCATATTAACCGCTAACCGTTTTACAAAGGAGTATGCCGGAAAAGGAAAGCCTGTATTTATTGAGGGCAAAACTTTTAAAACGATTATTCCATTGCCTGATGGAGCACCCGTTCCATTAAGTGATACAGTAAATGATACAGTAAGTGATACAGTAAGTGATACAGTAAATGATACAGTAAAACAAAGAATGGTGTGGGTTATAAAGGAATTGATTAAGCAACCCGGCCTTAAATCTAAAGATCTGGCAAAAATTACCGGGGTATCAGAAGTATCAATACGAAGAGATATGCAAAAGCTTACCCAATTGGTAGAATTCAGGGGCGCTCCTAAAATTGGCGGATATTTTCTAACAGATTATATGTTATCTAAAATTAAAAGTAATTAATACACTGTTGTCGAAGCTTTTACCGATTAAATAAATTGCATCATATTTAGAGTTCCGGAATCTAATCATAATCATATCAAAGAAACTTAAGTCACTTCATGAGCTTAATTTCACAGGATTTAGTCTCCTTCACCACCCCATACATCCTTCACTATTTCTTCCATCGCAGAAAGTCTAAAAGCGTTCACATTGTAATCACCACCGCTCTCTCATATGCAGCATGGGGCAAAAGCATGGGTTTCTGTTATCCATTTATCAAAACGGTTTTCGTTTAAAAGGATAGCCGTGATTGAAATAAAAAAGGTATATTTCTTTCTTGAACTTGCTATAAATTTTATAGAGACTTGCGCTGCTTGTGAAGATGGGCAACAAAGAAAAGAAGCCGGTAATCTGTATTGTCAACATCACAAAAAATTAATTTAATGTCATGAAGAAATAAAGCGCTATCAGCAAAAAATCATTGCTGGAGTAGTAATAAGGTTTAGGTTATGGCCGGAAAACAATTGCTGCATGGCATCAATTGAATCACATTATAAATACCGGCAAAAGGATGAAAGCGGTGTTATTTACTGAAATTTGTAAATAAAATGAACATAAATCATACTGATGATTAATTAATCCGGCGCACATCGAAGAAATAAATTTATTAACTGAAATATATAAAAAATATGCTTCTCCGGGTATTTGTTTCTGTTATTATTATTTTATCTGGCGTATGCAGCCAGGCACAATATGCTATGC
>JAEWJV010000424.1 GCA_023386395.1 Bacteroidota bacterium | reverse complement strand
TTTTAGCGGATGCTTCCACACGGCCAACAATCTTTGCTTCAATATTAAATTGCTTTGCTTCATCAATTAATGCCGTTGCTGTGGCTGCATCTGTAAAAATTTCGAGGCGGTGGCCCATGTTAAACACCTGGTACATTTCCCTGTCATCAGCATTTGAATTTTGCTGAATGATTTTAAATATTCCGGGTGCTTCAAACAAATTATCTTTTATAATTTTTAAAGGCTGCGGTAAATACTTCATGCATTTGGTTTGCCCGCCGCCGCTGCAATGAATTACGCCATCCATCCTGTCAAAATATTTTTCAAGCAATACTTTCATTAAAGGCGCATAGGTACGCGTTGGGCTTAATAGAAGTTTGCCGATAGTAAGCTGTGAGTTATTTATCTCATCATTGAATTTATTCCTGCCTATATAAACAACATCATCGCTTAGCGTAGGCTCAAATGTTTCAGGATATTTTTCAGCATAATATTTATGCAGTACATCATGTCTTGCACTCGTTAAACCATTGCTGGCAATGCCGCTGTTATAAGCATCTTCGTACGATGCCTTTCCACTGCTGGCAAAACCAACAATTACATTACCCGGCTTTATTTTTTCATTAGTAATTATTTTATTCTTCGGCCATCTTGCCATCATGGTTCCGTTCACGGCAATGGTGCGCACCACATCGCCCACATCGGCTGTTTCGCCGCCAAGAAAATGAATATTGATACCAAATGATTTCATACTATTGAAAAAATCCTGCGTGGCATTAATCACCTGTTCCAGCACTTCGCCGGGTATCAGTAATTTATTTCTGTCAATGGTGGAAGAAAAAAGAATATTGTCATAAATACCGGCACAAAGCAGGTCGTCGAGGTTCATCACAATGGCATCCTGTGCAATGCCTTTCCAAACAGAAATATCGCCGGTTTCTTTCCAGTACAAATAAGCAAGAATGCTTTTGGTACCTGCGCCATCGGCATGCATCACGTTTACAAACGCATCATCATTACTAATAAAATCAGGATAAATTTTACAGAAAGCAAATTCATATAAACCTTTATCCAGGTTTTTTATAGCAGCATGCACTTCTTCTTTCTGGGCAGAAACACCGCGTTTGGAATAGAGACCGCCTCCATCCCCTGAAGGTGAGTATTGAACCAGTGGATTGTTTGTTTTCATCGCGGCAAAAATAAGTTTGCTATGATTAATTATGCGCAACTTTAATAACACCCTTTAGGGTTGGGGCTTTCAGGGTCTTATATTTGCCATTTTATGCAGGTGCACCGTTCCATACATCATTTACCACAGTTCCGCAATTCGGTTGTGACCATCGGCACATTTGATGGCGTTCATCTCGGCCATCAGCAAATAATAAAACAGTTAAAGGAAGAAGCTGAAAAGATAAATGGTGAAACCATTATCATCACTTTTCACCCGCATCCACGCTCTGTTATAAAAGCCGCAACACCAGTTTATTTGCTGAATACACTGGAAGAAAAGATAAGCCTGCTTTCATCATTTGGTATTGATCATTTGATTGTTGTTCCTTTTGATAAAGCTTTTTCTGAGCAAACGCCTGAAGAATATGTTGTTAATTTTTTGTTTGAGAAATGCAGGCCACATACGTTAATTATCGGTTACGATCACCGGTTTGGAAAAAACAGGGCCGGCGATTATCATTTGCTGGAAGGCTTTGGAAAAAAGCTTGGATTTTCTGTAAAGGAAATACCTGAACAGCTTATCAACGATATAACTGTAAGCTCAACCCGTATTCGCGAAGCGCTGCTTGCCGGTGAAATAGAAACGGCTAACAGCTATCTTGGCTATAATTATTTTTTTGAAGGCATGGTGGTTGATGGTAATAAGCTTGGACGAACACTCGGTTATCCTACTGCTAATATTATTATTCATGATGAAGATAAGCTGGTGCCTGCCAATGGTATTTACGTAGCTGAAGCAGAGATTGCCGGCTCGTCGCTCGTCGCTCATATCCCACAGCTTCTTCAGGGTATGATGAGCATTGGAATTCGCCCAACCGTGAATGGAAAAGACCGTACCATTGAAATGAATATTTTTGATTTTAATGAAGATATTTATGGCCGTACCATGAAAATTTTTGTTTGTAAATACCTGCGCAGCGAAGAAAAATTTAATACGCTGGAAGCGCTGGTGGAGCAGATTGATATAGACAAACAAAATAGCCTGCAATATTTTGAAAATATTAAGAATGATTAATAAGATAATAATTGTTAAGAAGTTATTGCAGAGTTGAATATATTAACGGTGAGACGCTTCAGGAAACTGCTTAATTCATTTTACCGCTTGCAAAGCGTATAGGCCGGTAGCTGATGATGATTTTTTTTATTAATTCAAACAATTCCATAGCCATTTCACGCATGAATATACAGGCGTTAAAAAGGGCTGATTTAACAATTTTATTGATGCCATTACTTTTATCTTCACGCGTTATAAGATTCAATGAATGAAACGCCCATGTAAAACTTAGGCACATAGGGAAATGTAACATTAAGGGCGTTCCATGAGACCGCTGAAAAAACAAAAATGCAAGAATGAATAAATTTTTATTAGGCTTAAACATTGTTCTGTTATTGGCAGTCGCCTATTTATTTTATGCTTTTTATAATAATAATTCAGCAAAGGCCACCGTAATTCCCCCAAAACATGATTCAACTGATTTGAATTTTAAAATAGCTTATTTCGATATAGATTCAATTGATAAAAACTATGTTTTTGCCAAAGAAACCCGCGATTATCTTAAAGGAAAGAATGATGCAGTGGAAGCAAAGCTTAATAAAATTAAGCAGGATTACATGGCAAAGGTGAATGAATATAATAAACGTGGTGCTACCTTATCTCAAACAGAGCAAAGCCAGATGCAGGAAGACCTTGCACGTTTGGATAACTATTACTCCCAGCAACAGCAAAGTTTAAGTCAGGACTTCCAGGGCGAATACATGCAGAAAATGCTTGAGCTTAAAAATAAGATACAGGCTTTCTTAAAAGCATACAGTGCACAAAGAGGCTACACTTATGTTTTTGCCACCAGTGGTGATGATAATGTTATCTATTATAAAGATTCAGTCAGGAACATTACTAATGAAATAGTGAAGCGGCTGAATGATGAATACACTGCAAGCAAGAAAAAATAACGGCAGGTTTTTATACATCGTTTTAAGTCCCGCCCTGTGCGGGATTTTTTATACAGGCCAATCATCATTTGATTATAACCAAGTCAAAAAATCGTTTTACATTTCAGTAAATAATTTTAAATACACATGCTTAAAATTGCTGCAATATTATATATGCTTGGCATGTTCATACCGGCATTCTCTCAATCTAACAAAATGGATTTTGAACAGTATGATCCTGTTTCAACTTTGGTTGTACCGGAGCATGAATTAACCAAAGCTAAATATCCTTTTATTGATGTGCATAATCATCAGTGGAATATGGGCAATGGCAGCCTTGATGGTTTAATAAAAGATATGGAT
>JAEWJV010000377.1 GCA_023386395.1 Bacteroidota bacterium | reverse complement strand
CAGTATTGAAGTCCAGGTTATGGCAGGTGGCCAGAGAGTTTTAGCAACACATAACTTTTTGCTTGAACTGCTGAATGAAAAATCGAAAGAGCATCCTCTAATCATTATTATTGATGATGCGCAGTGGCTTGAAGAAAATTCATGGCAGCTAATTGAATCCGTCAATAACTATCTCCGCCAATGTTTTATTGTACTCGCTTTTCAAAAAACAGCAGGCATAGCACAAACAGAATTATTAAAAAATAAAGGGTGCAAAACGATTGTGTTAAACGCTTTGTCGGAAGAAGAAGAAGAAAAACTTATTTGTGAAAGGTTAGCTGTTGCAAGTGTATCTGAAGAAGTTTTTAACAGCGTGCATGCTATCGCAAAAGGCAATCCTTTCTTTTGTGTTGAGCTTGCTGATTCGTTGCGGGCGCAGGAATTAATAACGATTGAAAACGATAATTGCAGCATTAATAAAAATATAACGGCGCAAAAAATATCATTGCCGGAAACGGTAAGGGGAGCGTTGCGCAGAAAGATAGACCGCCTTAACCCCGGCTCGCAATTATCCATGAAAGCGGGCAGTGTTGCTGGCTTTCGCTTCAGCGAGAAAATCATTAACAGCATATATCCTATTGCTTCGGAAAAGAAATTAGTCCATTCTTTTTTAAATGAAGTAATGGAATCCGGGTTCACGCATAAAGAAGTAGTTGATAATCTTGTTGGCTACAGCTTTAATAATGCCGTTACAGCAGAAGTGGCGTATGAAATGACGCTGAGTGAGCAGCGGCGGCATCTTCATCGTAAATGCGCTGAATGGTATGAAAAGAATTTTTCAACCAATCTTAATCTTTTTTATGTCCAGGTTGCGCACCACTGGATGAATGCAGATGAAAATGAAAAGGCGGCAATTTATTTTGAAAAGGAAGCCATACGTTTATTCAGGCTTGGGTTCGTTAAACAGGCGCTTGATATAGGCCTGGAAGGCGTAGCCTTACTTGGTCAGGAAATTGAGCGGGATAAGGATGCTGTTTCGCAAAAAACAGGCCGGCAGCTAAATGTTATAAGCGCCCTCATGACCAATCGTAAGATTGAAGATTTAACTAACCTGCGAAAGCTGCGGAACACAAGAATTGAAACAATTATCAGGATGCTTTTAGAGCTGGCGCCTTTTGCACATCAATGCCAGCAGCCCGAATTGTTTGCGCTTATATCTGTAACCTGTTTATTGCTTACGCTTGAAAATGGAAACGGCGATGCCGCAGCGGAAGTTTATTCCATGTATTCCATAATCCATAAAGTAATTACGGGCGACACCGAAACTGCTTTTGCATGGAGCAACCTGGCAATAGCTGTTGATAAAAAAAGTGGTTTTGCATTGCAGGCGAGGGTCACATTTATTCATTGCTGGTTTATTGCTTTGTGGATGCAGCCATTAAAAAAACTTATTTCCCAATCGCAGCAGGGCGCCGATGCAGGGTTTAAATCAGGCGATATTACTTATGCCTGTTTTAATTTGTCACTAACGGTAGTGCTTAAAAGCACGGCGGGCGTTGCTTTGGATGAAGTTATTAAAACGGCTGTTGATAATGCCGGAAGAAATAATCAAATGGTGGTAAATGCAGCATTTCATCTTAAACATGAAGAACAGGTGGCCAAAGCTTTAAAAGGACTCACCAGTTCGCTTACATCGCTTACTGATGAAAAATATGATGAGGAAAAAGATATTGCAAGTATTTGCGAAACCGATTTGTTTAACCAGGTGGCTTATTACTATGTTTCAAAACTAAAGCTGCATGTGCATGCCGGCAACTGGGCAGAAGCCATTGAATGGGGAAATAAAGCGCTGCCGTTATTACCTGCATTTTTCAGCCAGCCGGGTTATATGGAGCTGGAGCAGTATTATGCAATAGCAGCTTTATATATGGCAATAAATAATAAAGAAGAAGCTGCTGCCATGATGGATGCTGCTGATAAAAGCATTGAAAAATTTAATGCATGGATGAAATATTGCCCTGGTAATTTTTTACACAAAGCATTATTATTACAGGCCATAAAAGCTGCAGCAGATAATAAGCTTAATGTAGCTGAAAAGATGTTTGCCGATGCTGCAGCCAATGCAGAAAAAGCCGGATTTATACAAGACAGTGCATTGGCCTGGGAGCATTTAATGCGTATGCAAAAGAAACATAACCTTGATTATAAAAAAAGCCTGCAACGTGCCCTTAAAGCTTATGAAAACTGGGGCGCCGCCGCAAAAATAAAATACTTAAAACAGCAAGTTGCTGTATAAAACATTTAAGCGTTTCTTTTTAACAGCATCGCATTGGCATGCATATCAGGGCCTAATGCCAGCATCACAAGATTATCTTTTTGTATTGATTTATTTTCTTCAAACCAGGCAAGGTTTAAAGCATGTGTTGCTACAGTTACATTGGCAAACTTTTTCATCGTACTTAAACATTGTGCAGGTTGTGGTACTATTTGCTTTAGCCAGTAATCAACCAAAACCTGTGATGTTTGATGGGGCATAAAACTAATGTCGTCACCGGTAAGATTATTTTTCTTTAAAAGTTCAAGCACGGCTGTAGCTGCCTGCTGCATGCCGAATGTTCCAAAATCTTTTAAACCTTCTCCTGTTATCTGGAAAAAGTGATTTGAATATATTTTAGGATAACCAATCAAATCAGAAACAGCATATTCCGCCGCTTTTGTAAACATGGTTCCATAATTAGCGCTGTTGGTTACCGTACAGTAATCTGCAACAAACCATTTGGAAACATCATCGCTTAAGCTTACAACAGCTGCGCCTGCGCCATCTGCTGCGCTTATTGACTGGGGTGTATGATAGTCCACATTCCTCGTCCAGTTACCGCCAATGCAAATAAGAACATTCTCCGCTTTTCCCGCCTTTACTAATGCATCGGCAAATAAAAGGCAGGAAGCATAATTGGAATAATCATTCCCTATTGGTATTACCCAGGCATTGGATGATAAACCCAATTCTTTATGCACCTGCGTAAGCATATTCGGCTGAACATATTCGCTGATAGAACCGAGGCCCAGCAATATATCAATATCGTCTGGTTGCTTGCCTGCATTCTCAAGCGCCATGATTGCTGCAGGAACCATAATATCAATCAATCCTTCGTTGGGCTGAAGCACATGGCGTTCATCATAGCCTTCAAACATATCCTGGTCAGGTAAATTCTTGCGCAGCCAGTCAAAAATAGGATCATCATTTTTTCGTATGGCAAAAGGCACAGACCATCCGGTACCGGTTATGCGGGGAATTAAAGTGTTCATGATTTTGTAATCCAGTCAGGTTCGGAAATATCAAATTTTCTTAAAATTAGTTCTGCGGTCTGAAGCGCCCCTTCCACCCAGGTTTGGTTAGTAGAATAGGCCTCGCCGCAAATATAACAGGGGAAATCTTCCACCGGCTGTATCATTTTCTGCAATATTTCTGAAGATTGATAACCCGGGTTCCAGAAATGTACCGCGCCTCCAAACGGATCATCGCCCCAATCTACAAATGCTGCTTCAAGTGGTTCCGGTGCATCGGTTACATTATGCAATATCATTAGCTGCCTGTGCATTTCCTTCACCATTGCTTTTGGCGCAACACATTTTTTCCAGTTAGCATTAAGCCTGTTATCCCATTCGTTTTGTTTTACTGGTGCTGTATGAAGCAAATTGGTTTTGGGTTTGAAGGCCAGTGGGGAATCTTCAAGCTTTGCATCGCCGGGGCCAAGCGGTACATGCCTTAGCCCACCCCAGAAATCAGAACTCAAAGCATCATTATACACCATAAGAATGGCATTCGTATTATTAGGATCTGCGCCTTGTTGTTTGCCTTCAGTCCCCCAGTAATAACATTGCCTGATCGGGATATCCGTTAAGGAGCGGCCGATAGTAACGCCTTCTTTTTCCCACCAGGGTTCGTTATAAGCTATAAACATTTTGTATAAGTGAATAGGTGCAACCGAATTAAGCAGGAACTGGAAATGCGGGGCAATTTGCGGATCTAAAACAGGCCCTTTCTGTTCCAGCAGTTCCAGGCTTCTGCGGGGCATGGCCAGCACAACCGCCCTCGCTGAAACAGGCTGTGCTTCGTTTTCAAAATGAAGTGATGCCCCGGTGGAACCATCAGCCAAGGCCGCGCTGTCAAAACCTGTAAGGGATTTTTGCATGATTACTTCGCCGCCGTGCTGTACAAATTGCTTTTGAAGTATCCAGAAAACAGATTCATATCCTTCATTCAGCAAATAATATTTTACGCCCGGCGTGAAATCGAAGTATTCACAAATAGCGTCAACCGCATTGGTATTAAAACCGAGGCAATCATAGCCAACAGTAGTTACGGCTATGCGGTAAGCTTCGTGACTTAAATAAGGCGCTATAACGTTCCAGAAACCATGCTTGTATAATGGAATGCCATCAATTGTCTGTGCATCGAGGTAATCGCGCAAATCAGGCCCGATATGTTTTAAAATATCAGGCAATAATTTTTCGATGGCATAACCTAAAAAGTTACTCGCCGCATTATTATTACCGCTTTTTAGCCATTGCGTTTCTTCATCGGTGAACTGGTATGGCAACACATCCGGATCTGAAAGCTGGCTTTCACGCAGATATTTACCCCGTAATAGGATTATATTATGCGGATCATCAACCGTTTGTTCATGCACCGGCAGTTTAAGTTTATTTTGAACAAGCCCCTGCACAAGCTGTTGCGAAGAAACAAAACGCATGCCTCCTATCTCGCATACAACATCCGGTAAGCCGGGCGCTTTTGCCGATAGGATTCTTCCGCCAATGCGTTTGCTTTTTTCAAAAATGCCAATCTTTAACCGGCCACGTTTTTCTTTCCATTCCTTAAGTTTTGGCGAACTGTCTGCTTCAAGCAGCATGCGCCACGCAGTGTAAATTCCTGATGTTCCGCCACCAACTATGGCAATATCATAATCAGGTAAATTGGTAGTCATGATTTAATAATGAGGAGTGATTAATTATTTTGAGAAGATGCAGTTACGATGTATTCAGCATTATAATAAGGTGGAATGGCAGTTCTGTCGATATTGGCAACAATCACCTGCGGTACGCCATCGTTATTTGCCCTGTTTAACACAGTTGGCAGAACGTTTTCAAGGTCCTGTGGTGAATTAACAATATAGGCTTCTGCACCAAGACTTTTGGCAAAACCTGCAATGTCGGGATTGCCCAATTCGTATAATTC
>JAEWJV010000656.1 GCA_023386395.1 Bacteroidota bacterium | reverse complement strand
ATACAAATCAGCAAAACCATCATTATTTGCGTCAAAAAAACAGCATTTACATCTTCATCAGCAGCATCGGTATTCCAGGGCTGGGACGGCGATGGCTTAAACTTGCCTTCGCTTGTTTGCAGGTATAATATAGATGACTGGTTAATATCACCTCCTAAAAAAACATCTTCCAGGCCATCCCCGTTTACGTCAGCCTTCGCCAATGCCGGCCCTTGTTTTGATAACTGGTATGGTATGAGCGGCTCTGATTTAAAATCTATAAAATCATTGGGCTTATGTATAAAATTCAGTTGGGTTGAAGCCGTTACATCGGCAAATATTTTTTTGGAAACTGCTGATACCTGCTGCATATACAGGGCATCAGCCTGTTTTAACTGAATCACCTGATCAGCCTCTACATTGTTTAAAATAATTTGTTTCCCACCAGGCCATACTATTTTAATTTCCCTGATGCTTTTATTTTGGGCTACTCCAAAAATCATATCCTGCATTACAGTTGACTGGTAACTTTTTACCGGATATAATTCCTGGTATTGACTATTGCCATCAGGAGTTGTTACGGTAACTTTTGCACCATAAGCCCCTCTGTTAAGGCTGTCTCCCTCTATCCGCAGCTTTATATAATGATTGAGCAATGCGCCGTTATTACGGTATAACATAGCTGGTTCGTTATTATTGCAAACAATAAGGTCAAGTGTGCCATTATTATCAAAATCTGCATAAGCTGCTGCACCGGATATTGTTTGCGTGTATAAACCCCAGTCGTTCGTTTTATTGGTAAAAGTTAAATCATGATTATTTTGAAAGAGATAATTACTGAGTTTGGTTGCAGGCATTTGCTGAACGAGGTCATAGGTTTGAAAATTTTGATTACCCCTTTTTGCAGCTTCAATTTTTGCTGCAGCAACTGAAAATTTCAAGAAATCCATATTGGTAAAATCACGGAGGTAACCATTGCTTATAAACAGGTCTTTCCAGCCATCATTATCAAAATCTGCCAATAATCCACTCCAGCTCCAGTCGGTATTTGAAACACCTGCCAACTGGCCAATTTCGCTGAAACGCATATTGCCTTTTTCATCTGTGCCCTGGTTCAGATGCAGCATATTGCGCATTTCCTGGTAATAAAAACCGCTATCCACAATCAATTGATGATGTTCGTAATCATCGGGACCTCTTAATAATTTCCGGCGGTAATTATCTTCCGGCAACATATCAAGCGTAAATACATCCGGCCTTGTATCGTTGTTATAATCGGCAATATCGGCGCCCATTGAATTCTTGGAGATATGGGCGAAAGATTTTTCGAGTGATTCTGTAAAGCTGCCATCCTTATTGTTTATATAAAAAAAATCTCTTTCCGTATAATCGCAGGTGGTATAAATGTCAGGCCAACCGTCTTTATTTATATCGCTGATAATTACACTTAGACCAAAATTGAGCGCATTATTAATGATACCGGCTTTTAGAGTAACTTCTGTAAAATGCATATTACCGGTCGCATCGCGGTCGTTATGAAATAATTGATTTCCATAATTCACGTTAGGCGTTGACCGCTGTTTACGTGTTTGCATAAAAGGATCGAAGCCATGGTTGGAATGATTTAATAAAAACATATCCAGGTCGCCATCGTTATCGTAGTCAAAGAAGGCAGCCTGCGTGCTTTGTGTGCCGGGCGCATCAAGGCCATATTCTTTGGCCATTTCCTTAAAAACAGGAATACTGTTTACCAAGCCGCGATTAATGAATAGCTCATTGCAAAGCTTTTGCGGATTGATGAACTTTCCTGAATGACAAACATAAATATCAAGCAATCCATCACCATTCACATCGGCAATGCTTACACCGGTTCCCCATGTGCCATTGCCTTCCACGTTTGCCTGTTTGGTAATATCATTAAACTTAAAACCGCCTTTATTGAGAAATAATTTTGAAGAGGATGTATTGGATGAAAAAAATATATCGGGCAAGCCATCATTATTAAAATCGCCAATACCTGTACCTGCACCGTTATATAAGTATTCATAACGCAGCACATTCAGCGAATCATCTTCCTTAACATCATTTTCAAAATAAACCCCTGTTTCTTTGGAGTTCATTAAAGTGAATAAGGGCAGTGTTGCATTTTGAGCGTTTATTAAACCGGAAAACCCACAACAAAAAGAAATGAAAATCACCCGTTTCATAAGCAATATCATTTTTGCAGCTTTATATTTTCATCTCCGTTTTGATAAGGCAAAAAAACCATCATTAAGGTAAGCATTTCATCGGTAGAGCGCATGTCGCCGAAAGACCATATTGTTCGCGGAGGATTGAATGGATTGAATGGATTATCTGCTGTATTATCATACCTGCCTGTGATATGTAAAGTTGATCCTTTTGGCACATGAACAAGGTGTTGGAAACGATAGATTTCCTGCCAGCGGAAATCCCAATCAGGTATATGCACCAAATTAATGGTATCGTTTTGCGGCGTTGTTAAATATGCCGTAAACTCTTTACCAATATAATGCATGTGCGGCCAAACATCCATAAGGGAAAAATCTTCGCCTGGATTGGAAACTTCAAGGCTGAAGGTTTTGGTTTGCCCCGCCGGTATATAAAATGGCGAAGGCTTTATTGCCTGCTGGCCAATGCCGCCGGAACCAAAACTGATAACTTTTACAGGCCGCTTTACCGGTGTATTTTTAAAGAACAGGTTAATGCCGCATATGCTGGAAGTATCTTTTACAGCGGGTGCATAATGCACGGTTAACAGAATAACGCCACGTTTAGGCATTACCCATCCAATATCGCCGGGAAAAGATTCATAGCTTGAGCCGGGAATCCAGCCACCATAGTACGTTATCGTTTTTCTATAGGGGAGATATTGATCATACTTCTTGCGGTCATCATCGGTAAGATTGATAAAATCAGCCGTTTTATAAATATCAATAGAAGTGTCTGCTACTTCATGAAATTCATAATTGGCATGATGCACAAGCTTTTCATTATTGCTGTAAAACTCTATGGCTTCAACATTGGCAGTATCTTTTAATTCAAAAGGAATTTTAAAAACAATAAACCGCTCCAGCCCATCGCCTTTTACGGTAAAAGGTTCCTGTGTTTTTAAAACAAGGTCTGGCTTGCGGTTATAACCCGTGCCTTCAACAGCCATGTTTTTAACCGGTGCAGCCTTCTTTTTCCCTTCCGGCGCTTTGTTATCTGCCCATTCGGAAATAAGATCTATTTGCTGTTGCGTTAAAGAACGGTCATTTACAAAGTGAACATAACTATTATCTGCTTTCCATGGCGGCATATAACGGGATTGCACCACTTTCTTTATGAACGTTGCACGTTTGGCTACATCATCATATGTTAGCAAAGAAAAAGGCGCCGCTTTACCAGGCTGATGACAAGGTGCACAATTAGCTTGAATGATGGGCTGCACATCTTCATAATAAGTAATTTTTTGTGCATTTACATTTTTTAAAAGCAGTATTAAAAGCAATGAATTCAACAGTTTTCTCATATCAGTAATCGTTTATAATACAGCCAACTGCTTTTGTCCGTTTTATTGAAATTATTTTGTTTGATAAACTCGCCTGCAAAGCATCATTTAAATAAAAAGCAGTAGGTTTTAATCTTTGCTTACCCAGCGATTGCAGCCTGTTGTCAATAGCGCCTTTATATAGAAGCCTGTATTTATTATCTAATAAAATTACCTGCGGCGTTACCGTGGCCTGCAGGTATTGTGTAAGCTCTTTATGAGAGTCTGTTAACAACGGAAATGGTATATGATAATCTTTCTGAAAAGTTTTTACATCTATTGCCGAATATGCTTTGCCGGGAATGATCCCATAAATATTTACCCGGTCTGAATACTGTTTGTATAAATCATTTAATACGGAAGAATAATTTTGGCACAAAGGGCATTCGGGCGATAAAAAAATTAAAAGCGTTTCAGGGTTTGCGCTTTTATCTGCATTTAAATAAAAGCTTTTGCCGGCATCTGCTGGCATCAATGCGATTTTAGCAATAATGGCTGCGCTAAACACGGAATCATTTTTTTGCTGCGCAGCAACGTTTTGGACAAGTAACAGAAAAAACATAACTGTAACTATACCAAAACTATTTACCCGAAATTTTATTCGCTTGTCTATAGAAATCATGTTCTCCATTTATATATCTGCCATGCAAAAACGGTTAATAAAGATTGTAAATTAAAAAACTCCCTGCCAATAACAGGGAGTTTGCTTGTAAAAAATCAAATCAAAATCTCTGCTATGGCGCATCCCACCAAACACGTCCGCTTATATCGCCAGGGCCGCTGCCATAATTAGGGTCCTGGGCCATTTCGTTATATGCATCTGTTACATTCTGATAGTTTATATCTCCCGTGTTAGGAATTGTCCTCGGCGCCCTGCGCGGTATTGCGAGCAATTCACCATTATAATATAAATTTTCAAGTTTTAAAACAGTTGAATTATTTGGTAAACCTGTTCTCTTAACCAGTGCCCAGGCTTCATTCCATTCTTTAAATGAATTAAGGAATGATTGAGAGGCGATCTGATCCAATGCTTTTGCCGGATTGAATTTAACATCAGGCTGGGCCAGGTAATCTGTAATTTCAGACTGTGTTGGCGCCGCCACCTGTGTGCCGGCATCTGTTTCCAGGTAATAATCAAGTACCTGATGGCTAACCGCCATTTCGCCATAATAACTGAGTGAAGCTGCAACACCCGCTGTATAAAGATCTTCAACATTACCCGGAACAATACCCCTTGCAGCAATTTCAGCACGCATAAAGAGGAAATCAGCATTCGTGATTAAAGGAAAATACTGAATACCATTGCCGCCATTGAATGCCGTTTGGAACATACGCGGGTTGATATTGCTTAAAGTATCCAATACAAGATTGGATGAACCCTTGGTTATGGTGCGGGTTCTGTAATATTGATTGGTAATTTTTGTATTAGATGAAGAATCCGGCGAAGCATAGCTGCCCACATAACGCTGGTCAATAAACACGGCCGAATTGCTGAGCAAACCCTGCGCTTTGGCAAGATCAAAGTTTTCTTTGCTGTAAGAATTTTTTGTAAAGAATATTCTTTTGCGCGGATCATTGGTTTTAAGCATAAAATCCACCATTCCTTTTGCAGCCCTTAACTGGTCAGGATTAAAGTTACCGCCGGAAGTAAGGCTGCTTGAAGCTTTGAAGGTCCAGCTGTCATCGTTTGTATCCATAAGTTCTGATGAGGGGCTGGCGAGCACTTCTTTTATAATGCTTTCGGCTGTAGACTGGTCTTTTTTCAACAAACGCATGGCGATGCGCAGGCGTAAAGCATTGGCAGCCTTCACCCACTTAGAAACATCGCCATAGTAAAACTGGTCATAATTTCCTATATCAAACTGGCCTGCAGGAGCATTCTTGATTTCCGCAATTGCATTTTTAAGGTCTGCATCTATACCGCTGAAAATAGTTTGCTGGTTGTCGAAAGGCACTGTGTAAACTGAGTTATAACGCCCTTCAAAAGCATGTGTATAAGCAATGCTGCCATAAATATCAGAAACATAGAAATATTCAAAATCGAGCAATATTCTTGCTATGGCACCAAGCTGTGCATAAGAGTCTTTTTTTACACCGTCGGGCATTTTGCTTATAAGTACATTAACGTCGTATAAGTATGCACCACCGCCTCTTCCAAACAAATTGTCGTACCTGCTGAAAGGATTTGATGCTTCGGTAAAGTTTTTTGCATTCCCGTTTAACGGTGTATTCAATTGAAGCCAGGGCATTATATTCCTATACACCTCATAATACGCTTCAAAATCGTTGGCAAAAATGGTTTTACTGCCATTCAAAAACTGGTTTTCAGGCGGAACAGAATAGACCACCGTGGGATCTATATTGGCATCTACAAAATCCTGCTTTTTACAGCCTGTAAAAACCGCCAATGTTATTATTATTAATAAAAGCTTATTCATATTAAATTGAGTTAAAAAATTAAAAATTAGCATTTAGCGAAAACCCTAAGCTTCTAACATAAGGCAGACCGCCATATTCTGCGAAAGCTGCTGCATTGTTACTGCTTAACCCTTCAGGGTTTATACCGCCTTTGGCATTTTTCCATATATAAGTTAAGTTTCTGCCTATAAGATTTACCCGCAGGTTGTTCATTTTTAATTTTGAAGAAATTTTCTTGGGGAGATTATAGCCGATAGCTACTTCCCTTAATGCTACCCATGAATTATCAAATACTGAATACTCACGTATGCCGGATGACCACTGAGTAAGATCCTCATAATATTGCCATGCCGGTTTGGGTTTTACGTAGCCGCTTTCATACGCCTCCTGCCATGTAAGGCCGGCAAGATCAATTGTTTGACCATTTACATTTGCAGTTACGCCCTGGCCAAATACACCGTCGGGAATTATACCGTCGTGTTGTACCACACCCTGGTCATCGGTGTATTCAATACCGCCATGAGCTGCATCCCTGCCCGGAAGCGAATAAGTAAATGAACCATTTGATCCACCATATTGATGAGTGCCAGACGCCATTAAACCGCCTACTTTTGCATCAACCTGGAAGCCGAGTGTGAAATCCTTATAGGTAAATGTTTGATAGGTACCGGCAATAAATTTTTCCATTATAGTACCAAGATATTTATCGTGTACGAGGCCTGGTCCATAATCCTGGGCGCGTAAAAAGGTAAGTCCGTTGGAACCGTTAGGTGCATTACCTATAACTTTCTTTCCGTTATTTGGATCATCAGTTGGTTTGCCGTCACCATCTGTAGCCTGGTAATAGGCAAAAGAATAACCGCTGTAAACAGCGCCGTATTGTTTGCCGGGTTCTGCAATTGCACGCACATCAGCACCGAAGGCCGTTAGCAAATTATACTGAGCAATACCAGGCGCCAATGATATTATCGTGTTTCTGTTGGTTGAGAAATTGGCAATAAAATTCCAGGAGAAGCTTGTTCGCTGTACAGGTGTTGCATTCAGCAATATTTCCAAACCCTGGTTACGTACCTGTCCCACATTAAATATGGCATTGTTACCGCCTGTTTCTGCAGGAATAGTCAGCGCTAATATCTGGTTATAGGTATTCTTATTATAATAGGATACATCTATACCTAAACGGTTATTAAAGAATTTCAAATTCGTTCCTATTTCAATTTCTTTGGTTTTTTCGTTTTTGAAATCTTTATTGGGCAAGGTAAGATTAGTAAATCCTGCATGCGGTATTGTGGTTACCGATCCGTCCGGGCCAACGATTTCATCTGCGCCCTGCAAATTATAATTACCAATTTGGTTTAATGCAAACGGATCATAATCTTTACCGGTAATACCATAAGAAGCCCTTAACTGGCCATAATTAAGAAAATCTAAAGCAGATGAATTTTTAAGCAATTCTGAAAATATGAAAGATGCCCCCACAGATGGGTAAACGAAAGTATATTTCCCGGTACCATCTGCATAAGTAAGGGTTGAATTATAATCCTGCCTCACACTATAATTCAGGGTTAACATATTACGCCATGTGAAATCGCCGTAGGCATAAATGGCATTTGTAAGCCTTGACGGGCTATATGATTGTGTTGTAGAAATCGGATTTACAGAATTACTTAAATTAAAGAAGAATGGATTGTTGGTTGATAGCCCACCGTTTGTATTCTGGGTAAGCACCATGCCAAGCTTATCTTTATTTTTCTCTGCGCCAAGTGTAAGGCTGCCTGTAAGATCATCTGTAAGATTCCGGCTTGCAGTTAAAAGTGCCTGGAATCTATAATTTCTCGTTTGAGAGTTTTGAACATAATAATACCCGTTAGCATAGCCTGCACCTGAACCTAAAAACTTCTTTTCGATACGAACATCATAATTATTAAGATTTGCCCTTGTTAACAAAGTTAACCACGGGCGTATATAGGTTGTAAAGTCAATATTCGCTCTTAAATTATCGTCGTAGCTATACTGGTTATTTTGGAAAGTTGTCCATAAAAATGTATTCACGCCATAAGGGTCTGCTGCGCCCTGCACCTGCCCGCCATTTACAGTGTCCATATAGTTTTTAAGGTAGTAATTCCAGTCCGTTGTATTGGCCCTATAATAAGTAAACCTGAATAACGGGTTATAGTTACTTACTTCCCTTGTTGGATTTGTATTTTTACTTTGTGCATAAGTGGCACTAACATCCACATTGAATATTTTACCCAACTTCTGGGTTCCTCTTACAGTAAATGTGTTCCTGTCAAGTTTGGAGCCATTTGGTATAAGGCCTGTTGAAATATTCTTGGAGAAAGACGCCCGGATTGAGCTGTTTTCTGTAGCGCCGGTTAAAGCCACATTATAGTTTTGCTGGCCACCTGTTTGAAAGAAATCAAGGAAATCATA
>JAEWJV010000165.1 GCA_023386395.1 Bacteroidota bacterium | reverse complement strand
TTACCACGGCAATCACCGTAAACCCCGCGCCCAGTTGCGCAAACAGCGGCCCGGGGCAGGCGCCCGTCATTGCCCAGCCCAAACCAAAAATTAAACCCCCAAAAATTTGCCCTTTATTAAATTTTTTGGGGTGAAAATGTATGGTTTCGCCATAAATGGTTTTTATGTTGAACTTTTTTATAAGCCACACGGCAATTATTCCCGTTACCACGGCCGTGCCTATAACGCCATACATGTGAAAACTTTGCAGCCTGAACATTTCCTGTATGCGAAACCAGGAAACCACTTCCGATTTCACCAGCACAATGCCAAACAAAATGCCCGCAATAAGGTATTTGAAATTAAACCACCAGGGATGCTGCAGTTCGCTCTCATTTATGCAGGCCGTATCTTCAGAACGCACCTCATAATCCGTGATGAGATCAGCCGGTGTGATGTTTATAATCGTGTTTTTATTTTTTTCAATAGTGTTCATAATCATTTTTTATAAAGAAAGAATATAAGGGAGGATGAGGTTGGCCATTATAAAACCGCCCGCCATAAAACTAATAGTGGCCACCAGCGACGGCCACTGCAAATTGCTTAAACCCATGATGGAATGGCCGCTGGTGCAGCCGCCGGCATAGCGTGTGCCGAAGCCCACAAAAAAGCCACCCACAATAAGCAGCACAAACCCCCTTGCAGAAAAGAGCGCCGGCCAGCTAAAAAGTTCGGCGGGCAGCAGGCTGGATGTATCGCGTATATTATAATTATTCAGTTCGGCCATTAATGCCGGGCTTACCTGCACGGGGCTGGCATCGGTGAGAAAATGTGCCGCAATAAAACCGCCGCCAATGATGCCCGCAGCAAAAAACAGGTTCCATATTTCTTTCTTCCATTTGTATTGAAAGAATGGAATGTTTGCGGGAAAACATGCCGCGCATATATGCCGCAGGTTAGCCGATATGCCAAAAGATTTATTGCCCGCGATTAACAAAACGGGCACCATGAGTCCAATTACCACACCCGACACATACCAGGGCCAGGGTTGTTTTAATAATTCCATCATTGTACTATGCTTTTAAAACCAATATTAATTGAGTAAGGTTTCTTTAATAATAATATAAATGCCCATTGCCAGCACAAACCAGCCAAATACTTTTCTGAGTTTTTCGCCATCAATTTTTTTGCTGAATAAACCGCCCAAAAAAATGCCGGTAATGGCAATGGCAGAAACGGTTAAAAGAAAAAGCCAGTCTGTTTTATGATGGCCTATATCGCCCGCAAAACCCGTGAGTGAATTGAGGGCGATAATAAGCAGCGACGTGCCTATAGCTTTTTTCATGTGCAGGTGCAGGAGTAAAACCAGCGCCGGTATTAAAAGAAAGCCGCCGCCTGCCCCAAGAAAACCTGTAACGAGGCCAATGCCCGTTCCGTATAAAATTAAAATGCCAATGTTTTTTTTATGGTGGGGGCGATGTTCTGCCACTTTATTCGACATCATAGAAAACGATGCGGCCAGCATTAATATGCCAAACAAAATCATGGTGAGCACAGAGAACTTAAAATGCATGCTGCCGATGATAATATCTTCAGGAATATTTGGAATGATGAGTTTTCTTATAACAAAAACAGTAAGGATGGATGAAATGCCGAATAATAATGTTGTTCTGAAATCAACCAGGTCTTTGCGCCAACTGTTAAAAGCGCCGATTAAGCTGGTGGAACCAACAATAAATAAAGAATAGGATGTGGCGAGCACCGGCGATACGCCAAACAAATACACCAATACCGGAACAGTAAGAATAGAACCGCCGCCGCCGATTAATCCTAATGAAATCCCGATAAATAAAGAGGCGATATAGCCGGTAATGTGCATGCAGCAAAATTGCGTTTATGTTTTTACCACGCAAGTGATTTTTATCACACAGGGGTAGTAAGTTTCCGTATCCATTGAATGGAATTCCTGTTAAGATTGATAAGCCCTTTTGCTTCCATTTTTTTAAGTAAACGGCTTATTACTTCGCGGGAAGAATTAAGATCGTTGGCAATATCCTGATGCGTTAGTTTTAAGATGGGGCCGAATTGCGCCACCTGTTTTTTCAAATAAAATTCAAGGCGTTCGTCCATATTGGAGAAAGCAACCGCATCAATGGTCTTCAGCAGTTCTTCAAAACGGCTGCGGTAAGAAGTTATTACAAATTCATACCAGCCTTTATAACGGCCCAGCCATTTATCCATAAATTCCAGCGGGATAGTTAACAGTGTTGCATCTGTAACGGTCTTTGCCATTACTTCGCATGTTTCCTGTTTATAAGCGCAAACCATAGATAAAGAACATGCCTGCCCTGCATTAAGATGATAGATAAAGAATTCATTGCCGTCATCATCTTCCCGGTACAGTTTAACAACGCCTTCAATAATCAATATTACAGAGCGGATGTGCTGGCCCACACGCAGTAGGGTTTCTCCTTCTTTTACATAACGGATTACGCCGTGTTGCAGCATTTCTTCATACAATTCATTTTCAAGGCCGGGAAATAATCTTTTCAGCAAAGGTTCATCCATGGTGTAAAATTATTTTATTAAAGCTAAGACTATTGAGCTTATAGAGTATTGTCTAAAAAACTGATTTTAGTCATGCCTTTGCTTACCTGTAATCAGTTCTTTAAAATTCGCCCCGCCATAGTTTCGCGGCTTTTATATGAATGCACACACTATAGATAAAGCTGTGGCCTGTTATCATTGTGGCGAAGATTGCTTTTCTGCAGCCATTGTTCACGATGGTAAAAACTTTTGCTGCGAAGGCTGCAGAATGGTGTATGGCATTCTTAATAAAAACGGCCTTTGCGATTATTACGCCATTAGCCAAAACCCGGGTAGCAGCCAGCGCATAAAAGTGCGCGAAGACAAATTTGCTTTTCTGGATGATGAAAAAATAAGTACATCGCTGTTGAATTATAAAGATGCGCATCAAACCTTTATTACTTTTTATATTCCGCAAATACATTGCAGCAGTTGCCTGTGGCTGCTGGAAAACCTGCATAAACTGAATAAAGCAGTTATAAGCAGCAAGGTAAATTTTGAGAAGAAGGAAGTTGATATCATCTTTCATCATGACGATACAAGCCTGCGCCAGGTGACGGAGTTGCTGGTAAGCATTGGCTACGAGCCTTACATCAGCTTTAACGATATGCGTAAGGCAAAGCCCCGGCTTGATAAATCCAGGATTTTTAAAATAGGTATTGCAGGGTTTTGTTTTGGTAATATCATGCTGCTGAGCTTTCCCGAATATTTGGGGGTGGATGTGCAGGAGCATGACCTTGTTTTACTGTTCAGGATATTGAATGTATTGCTGAGCCTGCCTGTATTTTTTTACAGCGCATCGGAGTTTTACATCAGTGCGTGGAAAGGTTTAAAACATCGTTTTTTAAATATTGATGCGCCTATTGTTTTAGCCATTGCTGTTACATTTATAAGAAGCCTGTATGAAGTGTTTACCAATACCGGCGGCGGCTACTTCGACAGCATGAGCGGCATAGTATTTTTTATGCTGACTGGAAGGATTTTGCAGGATAAAACCTATCAGCAACTCAGCTTTGAAAGAGACTATACTTCCTACTTTCCTATAGCGGTAACAAGAATTAAAAACAACATGCAGCAAGCTGCTGCGCTGCCTGATATTTGTTTGGATGATACGTTGCTTATTCACAATGAAGAATTAATTCCTGCCGATGGCATTCTTACAAAAGGGCGAGCGTTAATAGATTACAGTTTTGTAACAGGCGAAAGCATCCCGGTTGTGCGGGAAATGGGCGAAATTATTTATGCCGGCGGCAAACAGGTGGGCGGTAATATTGAGTTGCTGGTTATAAAAGAAGTAGCGCAAAGCTATCTTACCAAACTATGGAACCGCGATGAAATGAATGCCGGCATAAAGGATAACAAGAGGTCGTTTGTGCATTTGCTCAGCCGCTATTTTACCTGGATTGTTTTGGCCATTGCTGCGGTCACCGCACTGTACTGGGGCGTGTATGATACTTCCAAAATATGGCCTGCTGTTACCGCTGTTTTAATTATTGCCTGCCCCTGCGCTTTATTGCTGAGTAATACTTTTACCAATGGCAACATTCTCCGGATTTTAGGCCACAACCATTTTTATCTGCGCAATGCACAGGCTATTGAAGAGATTGGAGAAATTGACACTATTGTATTTGATAAAACGGGCACTTTAACCACGGGCAGCAACCATTCAATTGAGTATGCGGGCGATGTAATTGAAGAAGATATAAGTAGACAGATTGCATCGCTTGCAGCCCAGTCTAATCATCCTGTAAGCAGGGCTGTCATTAATTATTTTGATGAAAAAGATATGTTGCCTGTTACTGCATTTAATTCCGTTACGGGCAAAGGCATCAGTGGAAATGTTGCAGGTAATTTTATTAAAATCGGCTCTAAGGAATTTGTATGTAATGATGAGTATGCCGAAACAGCATCTTCAACTTATGTTTCAATTAATGATAAAGTAGTTGGCTGTTTTTATTTTAAGAATGAATACCGTGACGATTTGCCAAAACTGATTGCACAGCTTAAAGAAAAATACCGGCTGGTTATATTAAGCGGCGATAATGCCGGTGAAAAAAATTACCTGCAAGCATTGTTTGGATTAAAGGCTTCTATATTATTCAATCAAAAACCTGAAGACAAACTGCGGTTTATAAAACAACTGCAGCAAGAAGGCCATCAAGTAATGATGATTGGCGATGGCCTTAACGATGCAGGTGCCTTAAAACAGGCCGATGCAGGCATTGCCGTTACCGATAACACGAACAATTTTACGCCTGCCAGCGATGGAATTATTGAAGCGGAAAAACTTCCCTTATTATACAGGTTTATACAATTATGCAGGCTGAATAAAAACATTGTTATTACAAGTTTTGTGGTATCTATTCTTTATAATGTTATTGGAATATGGTTTGCGGTGCAGGGATTACTTTCGCCTATGATAGCCGCCATATTAATGCCTTCAAGCAGCCTGAGCATATTGCTCTTAACTTTTGGCTGCAGCAGTATTGCCGCTAAAATTTTAAGATTGAAATAAACGTGTAAACCCATCGGCGCAGCGAAGCCGGCCTGGTGAATATTTGCAGGATTTTGCGCCCGTTCTTTTCGTTCTTCGGTGAAACCGTTATTGCGGCCGCCCTAAACATTGTTATTTACAAAAACACCCTTCCTGTTTTCCAAATAAAGAAATATGCAAAGCTGATTTTAATCAACCCTTTGCTTGAATTGTGTCATAATTC
>JAEWJV010000133.1 GCA_023386395.1 Bacteroidota bacterium | reverse complement strand
ATGGCAATTTTTTTGGAACTGCGTGGAATATTCGTAAATCTTTGTGTTGTAAGCCATACTTCGGGACACATCAAACTGACAATCGGAACAGCATAAATCTTTATCATTGACAGGACGAGCATTGTTGTATATAGTTATCGGGTGGGTTATCTTGACGATCGTTGAATATTATCTGCTTCCATATTTTATTGTTACACTTTTATGGATACTTGTTTCGGTGACATTACTAATTATGACAATTGTCCAACTTTGGAAACTTATTAAGGAGCGCAAAAGACAGACAAGACGCCCATGGCTTTCTTTTGCTACTTTTCTCATTTTGTTCTATCTGACTTTTAAGCCTTGGATAGTTCATGAGATGATCGAGAAAATAGACTGGCATTTATTTTATAGTAAAAGGGTGGCAATAGTTCAGCAGGTTAAAAGCGGACACTTAACACCCAATGTTAGCTGGAACAACTGGGTTTGTGAACTACCATATGAATTTCCAATTGTTTCAAATGGTGGCAACGACATTGGCATTTCTCGAAATAAGGAGACAAATTCTGTAACTGTGACATTTTGGGTTTATAGAAATTTCTTTAGTGCTCCTTCAACCACCTTTGTGTTCACAGATGACAAAGAAGACATTGCAGCTTTTGACGAGAGAGTTGCCGCCAAGCCAAAAAATAATTGGAAACTAAAAGACGGTTGGTACAGGCTGTTCGGAAAATAGTACGAACGCACAACATTGTGTTTATAAAATTGTGGCAGGACGTTAAGCATTCAGCTATAAATCACTATTTTGCTTTTGTGGTTAATTGAACCTGACGTTTTTCAAATGCCACAACTTCATAAACACTTTAACGTAAGGTGCAATAAATCCACATGATAACAAAAGAGCATTATATAGAAATTCAAGATAAATATGGAGAATTTGCAAGCTGGGCAATTTGGACAAATGAAGACATAAGACCCAAATCAAATATTGGCGCCCTGAGCATTTTTAATTTGGACAAAAACCCCAACTTACTCAAGATACTAAATCCAAATGTTATTATGGTTGGACTAAATTTCTCAAGAACCATTGAAAAAAAAGCATTTGTAAATTTTCACGACAAAAGACCTCAAGGACAAGATTATAAAATTCGATATGCGTTTCGTGATACAGAATTTTATGGTGCATATATGACTGACATTATCAAAGACTTTGAAGAGAAGATTTCTGGAAACGTTTTGCAGTATCTTAGAGACAACAAAGAATTTGAATTAATGAACGTAAACTTATTTGAACAAGAAATCGCAGACTTAAAATGTTCTGACCCATTAATAATTGCCTTCGGAAATATAACTTTCGACATTCTCAATAAACATTTTGGACAGAAATACAGAATTAAGAAAGTAATGCATTATAGCCAACAAATTAGCAAAGAAAATTATAAAGCGACAGTTTGGAAAGCTTTATTAAATAAAGAGCCTGCTTGACCCCATCTGGCGCAAGTATGCCGCTTAGCTTTTGCAGCATAGCGTACTTGTGCCCTGCAACTTAAAACAAAGCAAATCCGCACAAGTACCCAATACACAAACCAACCCTGCATACTTGCGCTATCATACAAACCCAGCCCGGCGAAGTTTGCAACCTCGCCACATCTATATTAAAGTTTGTAACTTTTCTTCCGTGTAAAAACGTGCGTCTAAAGAAATCCCCTGCAGGTTAACCCTTCATCGCTTTCAGCATAGAAAACAACCAGTCATAATCCGATCTTCTCCATTTAAAAAATGCTGAAAAATGCAAAGGATGACCGCGGTAATAAAACCACATTATAAAAGCTGCGTTTACCGCATAGCTTATGGTGCTTACAATGGCGGCGGCAATTATTCCATACGCCGGTACAAAAATAAAATCGCCAATTATGGTTATAATTAAACCGGCAATGGCTGCGTAAAGGTTTATCCTTACTTTTCCCTTCCCCGCAAAATAGGCCGATAATAAGGTTACCACGCTCAGCGAAAAAATGCCGGGAATTAAAATAAGCATGGGCAACTGCATTTTATTAAAGCTTTCGCCAAATACAATGGTGAAAAACTGTTTGCCCAATATGCCAACGCCAATAAACACCAGCAGGAACAACTGTGAAAAAATTCTTGACATTGCCATAAGGGCGTTGTTCAGTTTATTATCATCTGTGCCACTTGCCGTTGTGGGAAAAACAACCACGGCAATTATCTGCGGAATGATAAGCATGAGCTGCCCGATCTTAGAAACCTGTATGTAATTGCCCAGGTCTTCGGGTGTGCAAACAGGGCTGTACTTTACAAAAACATAATCAACCCTGTACACCAAAAAGAAAATGGCATTGGCGCCAAGCGCCGTGAATGAATATGCAAGCAGTTGCCTGAATAAACTGCCTTTGGGAAAACCGGGCCTGCCTTCTTTCCTGTACAGGATGGCATAAGATGCAAACACCAGCAGGCCGCCGGCAAAATAAGTTGCGAAATATAAAAATGTTATCCATTGCGCCTGGCTTTCATCCGGTATGGATTCTTTACCGGGGATAAGGAATACATACAAGATGTTTACAAGCGTTAATAAAATATTGGGCAGGTAATAATTTTCTTTTGTGTAATAAATAACAGCGCCATAGTTGGCCAGCGACATGCCGGATACAAACACAAATCCATACAAACAATACCAGGTTATTTCTGCAGCCGTGGCTGAATGGTCAATTAAAAAATAGAGATAAACAAGCAGCGACATAATTGCGCCAGCGGCAATGCTCCATGCTGCCGCAACGGTAAGCAGTTTATTGCGCTCTATTTTATTACCCGATGCAAAATAGGTTAAGCCCGATTCGCCACCGAGGCTTAGCACTACCTGCATGAAAGAAAAAATGATGGAAATAAAATAAAGGCTGCCTGTGGCGCCGGCCCTTAGATAACGGGATAAAAAAACATTTACGAGCAGTACTGAAAAAAAATAAAAGCTGCGCCAGATGATGCCCTGCGTTAATAGTTTTTTTAAACCCATTGGGTTAATATTATTTCAGGCTTTGTATGATGGCAACAAACTCACCGGCAATAAGCGATGCGCCGCCCACCAAACCACCGTCAACATCAGGCTGTGAAAAAATCTCTTCAGCATTACTTGCCTTTACGCTGCCGCCATATAAAATGCTGATGTTACCGGCCACTTCTTTTCCAAACTTACCGGTTAAAACTTTACGCAGGTGCGCATGCATTTCCTGCGCCTGTGCGCTGGTAGCCGTTTTGCCTGTACCAATTGCCCATATTGGCTCGTAAGCAATAACGATCTTTTGAATATCATCGTTTGAAAAATGAAATAAAGATTCTTCCAGTTGCGTGGCCACAAATTCGTTTTGTGTGCCGGCATCACGAATGCTTAAAGGTTCACCGCAGCAAAAGACAGGCGTGATATTATATTCTAAAGCGATGTTTAATTTTTCTGCCAGGAACTGGTTACTCTCCATGAAATATTCACGGCGCTCAGAGTGGCCAAGCACTACGTATTGTATGCCGAGCGATTGCAACATTTCCACAGAAACTTCGCCGGTATATGCACCCGATTTTTTGCTGTAACAATTTTGTGCGGCAATAAAATAATTTTCTTTCCCGGCAATGGCTTTTTGCGCCAGTTGCAGGTAGGGGGCAGGCACGGCAAAAACGGCTAATTGGTCTGGCCCCAATTGCACGTTGGCGGCAACAATATCATTTAGTAAAGTTTCGGCTTTGTCAGCTGTAAGGTTCATTTTCCAGTTTGCAGCGGCAATTTGCTTTCTCATTATATGGTTTAATTTATTTGTGATATTATAAGAAGTCAGAGACTTCATGCATAGTTCCTGCGAAGCCCGGAGATTTCGCAGAGTGGTGAGCCATAAATTTTGTCGCACAAAGAACGTAGCGTTAACCGAGCTGTATTCGCTTCTCTATGGTTCCTCATCTCTGTGCGCTATATAAGCTCACGCTTGCTCCATTTAAAAACGGCGGTCAAAAATATACTTTAGCGCAGATATTTCGGCAGAAGATAATTTTTCGCCTTTTAATTCTTTCCAGTTATTGATGTGCTCAACGGCTTTCTCAAATTTATAATTGGATGATTGCTGTGTGCCCCATGTAAAGTCTTCAACAATTCTTGGTATCAATCCTTCTCCGAAAACATTGCAGCAGGTACCAATGATTGTGCCTGTATTAAGCGCTGTATTAATAGCAGTGCGTGAATAATCACCCATAACTACACCGAACTTCCTGCCTGCATTTATATTCATGCCATAAGCTTCATGAAATATGTTCACAAGTCCTGCTGTATTCTTAATGTTACTGTTACTGGTGCCGGCGCCAAGGTTGCACCAACTGCCGATAACAGAATCGCCCAGGTAACCATCGTGCGCTTTATTGCTGTGTGATTGCAGTATGCTGTTCTTTACTTCACCGCCGGCAACGCAATATGGACCGACAGTGGAAGCACCATAAATTTTGGCGCCCATTTTTACAGTGGCACATTCACAAACGGCAATGGGGCCACGCAGCATGGCGCCTTCCATTATTGTTGCATTTTTACCAATATAAACAGGGCCTGTTGAAGCATTGATAATGCAATGTTCAACTACAGCACCTTCTTCAATAATAATATTTTCAGGTTGGTTTGTTATAATAGTTTCGGGCAAAGGCTGGCTCATACTCCGGGCGAAGAGCAATAAAAAATCTTTACGCAGTTGCTCATCATTCCATAAAAATAACTGCCATGGATATTGCAACCGTATAACATTTTCAACTTCTATAAAATTTGTAAAATATTTTTCGGGCTTATTGAAAATATCATTATCAATTAAAGAATTTGTCCTGCATGCAATGATGCCGTTATCATCCTTTAAAACCTCATCAGGTTGAAGAGAAAGAATTTGTGAGCGCAAATTATCTTCATCTTTCAGCGAAGCATCTATATATAGATATTCATCATCAGGCGGAGCTTCGTATAAGCCTGCGAGATAATCTTCAGCCTGTATAAAAACCGGCAGGCCGCTTATAGTTTCCCAGCGTTCTTTAATGGAAAAAATACCATAGCGTATATCGGCTACAGCTTTTGTTTGTGTAAGTGGGTATAAATTTTGCTTTGCATTTGTGTCAAATAAAATAATTACCATAAGTGTAAAGATATTGTTGTAAAAAAAATTGAAATGAAATTTTATACACTATCGCATTACATTTACCGCGAACAAAGTATTACAATAAAGTAGCCGATTCATGCAGCACACACGAATTTTAGCCCTTTTTTTTGTTTTAGTTTTTTGTTTTGTTTTTATAAGATGTTCATCCGGCACCGCCAAAAGCAATGCCGGGAAAAAAGATACGGTTGGCCTTACAACAGATTTTAAGTTTACGGGTTTAAGCGCCGCACAAGCTGCGGCGTACACCAATGCCATTGATGAGTTTTATGAAAAGAGGCTGGTAAGAACAGGATTTAACGGCGCTATACTTGTTGCCAAGAACGGGCAGGTTTTATTTGAACAATATCGGGGATATGGAAATTTTATCACCAAAGATTCTCTTACGCCGCATACGCCTTTTCATATCGCTTCCACTTCCAAAACATTTACAGGCATGGCTGTTTTGAAATTGTGGGAAGATGGGAAACTTTCACTCGAAGACACACTGCAAAAATATTTTCCGCAACTGCCTTATAAAGGCATCACAATAAGAAATTTATTAAGCCATCGCAGCGGCCTGCCCAACTATTTATATTTTATGGATAGCATTTGGGACAGGCATAAAGAAATGACGAACGAAGATGTGCTGAACGCGATGATTGTACATAAACCGCGTATTCAGAATTTGCCTGACAGGAGGTTTCAATACTGCAATACCAACTTTGTTTTGCTGGCTTTAATAGTGGAAAAAATAACAGGGCAAAAGTTTCCCGATTACATGAAGAAAACTTTATTTGAACCGCTGGGCATGCACGATACTTATATCTTCTCCATAAAAGATACGGCTAATTATAATCCTACATGGTCTGTTTCAAGGGGGTTCCCGATGGATCAATATGATTGCACTTACGGCGATAAGAATGTTTACAGTACAGTGCGGGATTTACTTGCATGGGACAAATCTTTATACCAGCATACTTATTTAAAAAAGTCAACACTGGATATGGCTTTTACGCCGTTGAGCAATGAAGTGCGGTCTATGCATAATTATGGCCTGGCCTGGCGTTTATTTATTAAGAATAAAGACACCGTTATTTATCATAATGGTAAATGGCATGGTACCAATACGTCATTTATAAGATTAGTGCAGGATACAGCTACCATTATTGTTTTGGGCAATAAAGAAAACAGGAACATTTACCAGGCGAAAGAAATGGAAACCATCTTTAATGGTAAACTGCAGATGGATAAGCTGGATGAATAATCTAGAGGTGATAGTCCGCAGTCAATGGTAAATTTTTACTTTTCTATAGACAATTGACTATTGATAATTGACTAATAAAAACTAACTGTTATTTTTGCGAACTTTAATAAACTACCATGAGCGTATTGCTGAATAAGAATTCAAAAGTAATTGTACAGGGTTTCACCGGCACAGAAGGCAGCTTTCATGCCAGCCAGATGATCGAATATGGAACCCAGGTTGTTGGTGGTGTTACACCCGGCAAAGGTGGCAACACACATTTAGACAGGCCCGTTTTTAATACCGTTGCCGATGCTGTAAAAGCTACCGGCGCTAACGTGAGTATTATATTCGTACCCCCAGCTTTTGCAGCCGATGCCATTATGGAAAGTGCAGAAGCAGGCATTGAACTGGTTGTTTGTATAACAGAAGGTATTCCTGTGCAGGATATGATTAAAGTAAAAAATTACCTGCAGGGAAAATCGTCAAGGCTTATTGGCCCTAATTGCCCCGGTGTGATTACGGCAGATGAAGCTAAAGTGGGTATCATGCCCGGTTTCATTTTTAAGAAAGGCCGCATCGGCATCGTTTCAAAATCCGGTACATTAACGTATGAAGCCGCCGACCAGGTTGTAAAAGCCGGCCTTGGCATAAGCACTGCCATTGGTATTGGTGGCGATCCTATTATCGGTACTACTACCAAAGAGGCCGTTGAATTGTTCATGAATGATGATGAAACAGACGGTATTATTATGATTGGTGAAATTGGCGGCGGCATGGAAGCCGAAGCTGCACGCTGGATAAAAGATAATGGTACGAAACCGGTTGTTGGTTTTATTGCCGGTCAAACGGCACCTCCCGGCCGCAGGATGGGACATGCAGGCGCTATCATTGGCGGCGCTGAAGATACGGCTGCTGCTAAAATGAAAATATTAAGCGAATGCGGCGTGCATGTGGTGGCAAGCCCTGCTGATATTGGTAAAACAATGGCAGAAGTACTGAAATAATTTATTGCTATATAATTTTAAAAAGCTGAATTGCAAGCCCTGCTTATGATTCAGCTTTTTTATTTATTGCCAAGTTCTTTGATGCCGCGAATTTTTTATTAATAGCATAATTTTGAATAAGAGGTGATTACGTGTACTAATAGCAAAAAGTATTTTATCATTAATAAACAAACAGTATGGAATACAGAAAAATAGGCGATTCAGATCTTAAACTGTCCGTAATAACTTTTGGCGCATGGGCTGCAGGTGGCTGGATGTGGGGTGGTACAGAAAGAAGTGAAGCAGTACAAGCAATAAAAGCAGCTTATGATTTAGGTGTAACCTCTATTGATACTGCTCCAATTTATGGGCAAGGCACCAGCGAAGAAATAACCGGTGAAGCTATTAAAGGTATTCCGCGTGATAAGGTGCAGATACTTACTAAATATGGCATGCGCTGGAATGAGACGAAAGGTGCGTTTGCTTTTAAAAGCAAAAACAATAATGGAGAAGATATTGATATTTATAAATATTCAGGAAAGGAAAGTATTATTAAGGAATGTGAAGACAGCTTAAAAAGGCTTGGCACAGATTATATAGACCTCTACCAGATTCACTGGCCTGATGTAACCACACCTGTACAGGAAACAATGGAAGCCGTTGCAAAACTGATTGAGCAGGGAAAAGTCCGTTATGCCGGTGTTTGCAATTATAATGTTGAACAAATGCAGGAAGCCGGGAAATACATTAATCTTGTTTCGAACCAGGTGCCTTACAGCATGGTAAAGCGCGATATTGAAAAAGATGTGGTGCCATATTGCATAGATAATAATAAATCCATTCTTGCTTACAGCCCGCTTGAGCGCGGCTTGCCTACCGGTAAAATGCAACCAGGTTATCGTTTTGCAGAAGGCGATCACCGCGCCAGCTTATATTTCTTCAAAGATGAAAATCTTAAACGCACCAATGAATTCCTTGAAAAAATAAAACCGCTTGCTGAAGAAAAAAAGGCAACGCTCGGCCAATTGGTTATTCGCTGGACAATAGAGCAGCCGGGTATTACCATTGCGCTTGTTGGTGCAAGAAATGAAAAACAGGCTGTGCAAAATGCAGCCGCCATTAATATACAGTTGACTAAAGATGAAATAAGTTTTATAACCGCCGAACTGGATAAACTTGAACTTATTAAATAAAGGGCTTTAAGTTGTTCTAATATAATACAGCTCTGAAACCTTTATAAAGTTCGGAGCTGCATTTTTATCAGAAGCTTACATTCAAAATAAAACTGGCGGCATCGTTCACATGCAAAGCTGCCGCTGTTGCATTGCTTATGCGGAAATTAACACCGGCATTATCTTTAAGATCGCCCATATTCCAGAGTACTTTGGCATAAACCGCGCTGCCATTATCGGAACTGAGTTTTACAATTGTTCCCGGTTCTATATCATTTGCAAGAATATAATATTTGCCATCTGCCCAGCCGCTGGCCGTTTTAAATGTTTTGGAAACACCGGAAACAGTTTGCATATTCTTGCTCTTCTTTTCCTTAAACTGCGGCGCAAAAAAACCATCTCCCGAATACGTGGTGACATCTTCTGCCGGGGCAGTCATGTTATTTACTGTTTGCATCACAGGCGATATATTATCTGTTGCCGCTGTTGAATTATAATCAGGTTTACTTTCTTCAACGGGTTCTTTTTGTGGTGGCGGCGCTGGAGTTACCGCTGCTGTTTGTTGCCTTTGCGGCGCAGGGGCCTTAGCCATCGTATTTAAGCCGCTTTCATTAACTATTAATAAAGTGCCAAGCCTGGCGCCGTTATCTGTAAGATTGTTCCATGCCTTAAGCTGGTCAACTGTAACGTTATATTTTTTACTGATGCTGTATAGCGTTTCGCCCTTGGCAACCAGGTGTGTTATTTCACCTGATGAAGCAGGGGCAGCCTGCACCGGTGTATTTACAACAGGCCTGCTGTTTCTTTCAACTGCCTGTTGCTTTGTGGAAGGTATTTTTATGTTTGAGCCATACACCAGTTTACTGTCTGCGTGCATGCCATTGGCACGCATAATATCTCCAACAGAAGTATTGTATTCCCTGGCAAGCGCAGATAGAGTTTCACCTTGTTTCAGCGTATGATTAATGTAATTTGACTGGGCCTGCAATGTTTGTGCAGAAAGAAATAAAGCCAATGCTGCTGCGGTTACTTTTATATACTTCATGCTCTATATTTTGTTGCAAATTTATTCTTTACGGATACGCCATTCTGTTGGATAATAATTATTAACACGGTTGTGCAAAATTTTTACCCAGCCGAGCGGAAAATTTTTATATGTGCATAAACTCCATCCTTTATGCGTGGATGCTAATACAACGTCTTTTTTTCGCAGGTATTGTAAAGCCTGTTCTTCGTCTAATTCAATTTTAAAAATATCATCATTGAATACTGTGCTTAAAGCAAATTCATGGTGTGGGATTAAATCATTGCCTTTTATTTCGCCAAGGTTAATGCCTGCTTTTTTGAGGTATAAATTTTTTTGCAGCAGGGCAATATCATTGTTCCATTGTTTATGAATGGCGCGAAGGAAATCCGCCTGTTTAAAAAACAGCCAGTCGTTTGCTGTTACACATTGCTGCATCAAGGCAGCTTCTTTATTAGTTATTTTAAGTAAAGGTTGCTGGTTAGATTTTGTAAAAGCTTCCGTTTCGTTTTTTTGTAAAGCGCATATAAAAAACCCTTCGCCTTTTACTTTATGTGGCCAGAAACGGTAGCCATAACAATGATGCCTGAGGGAATTGGTTTCATCAATATTCCACGAAGCATCAACATTCAACTTTATACTTTCAACATTAAATGTTGCCTTCATCCAGTCGGCTATATCTTCATCCTCTTCCTGCGAATAAGAACAGGTGGAATAAATTAAAATGCCATCATGTTTTAAGGAAGGGTATATATCCGCAATAATACGCTGCTGGCGCTGGCTGCACAGTTTCACATTGTTTTCGCTCCATTCATCAATAGCCTTTTCATCTTTCCTGAAAAGCCCGCTGCCACTGCATGGCGCATCAACTACAATCAAATCAAAATAATTTTTCAAGCGCTGAAAGCCTGCTGCATCATTATTGGTTATAACCACATTTTCTGAGCCCCATTTGGTTATGTTTTCATATAAAATATTCGCTCTTGTTTTTATTACTTCATTCGAAACAATTAAGGCGTTCTTAAAATAAGAAGCCAGTAAGGTGCTTTTCCCACCGGGAGCTGCACAGAGATCCAACACTTTTATATTGGCATCACGTTTAAATAATTGTTGCACTGCCGTCCATAAAAACATGCTGCTTGCTTCCTGCACATAATAGGCGCCCGCATGCAGCAACGGATCGAATGTAAATTGCGGCCTTTCATCTAAATAAAAACCATATGCACACCAGGGTACTTTTTTATCCAGGCTGAATTGAGGATGTTTTATAACAGAAGAATGCTGAAAATGCTCATACTTTTTTTCATTAAAGCGTACCGAGGTTATTATTTGAGGGTGATAATGGGCCGCTTCAAAAGCCCGCTGATTGAAACCTTTTATATCGGCAATATTGTTTATTAATGCTTCCGGTAATTTTCTTTCCAAGATATCAGGATAAAATATTAATAAGTTCTTCTATTTCGTCAATAGTGTTGAAGGCATGTATTATAATGCGCAGCCTTTCTTTATTCAAAGGAACGGTGGGATATAAAATTGCTCTTACATCAAAACCTTCATGCTGCAATTGTGCAGCAATCTTTTTCACTTCCTCATTACCGGGTATCATCACAATTTGAATGGGCGTTGCCGAAGGTAATTTTTCGAATTTTATAGCAGCCTGCTGAAAATATTCAATCAATCTTTGCAAATGCGCCCTTTCTTCTTTTAAAAAAGGAAAGGTGTTATAGCTTGCCTCTATAACGCCTGCTGCATGCTCCGGCAAAGCTGTTGTATAAATAAAACTTCTTGCAAAATTGATAAGATAACCTTTCAGTTGCTGCGAACCACAAACAACGGCGCCGTGGCAGCCGCAGGCTTTGCCAAATGTATAAACCCGGCAAAATATTTCCTGTTCCAGGTTTTCAGACTGGCATAAGCCTTCGCCTTTTTCGCCAATAACACCAATGGCATGCGCTTCATCAATTATTACATGTGCATTGTATGTTTTTGAAAGGGCAACAATTTTTTGCAGCGGGCAAAAATCGCCATCCATGCTAAACACCGATTCTGTAACAATGAAAATATTACTTCCGGTAGTTACCGGGATTGTTTTCAGCTTTTTTTCCAGTTCTGCCATATCATTATGGGCGAATGAAAAGCTTTGCGCAAACGACAGGCGAATGCCATCGCGGATGGATGCATGGCAAAGCGCATCGTATAAAATGGTATCGCCTTTTTGCGGAATGGAACTTAACACGCCTATATTGGCATCATAACCTGAATTAAAAATCAAAGCTGCCCCGGCTTTATGAAATAAGGCAATTTGCTTTTCAGTTTCTTCAATTAAAGCATAATTACCTGCAAGCAGCCTTGAACCGGCGGAACCAGTTTTAAGACCGGTTTTTATTTTATCATGCAATAAATCATTATAAACGATGCCAAGATAATCATTGGAACAAAAATCAATTTTACCTGCAGGCATCTTTAACTGCCTGAAAGCATTTTGTTGTTTTCGCTGGTTTATTTTTTTTTCAAGAAAAGAATCGTCGTACATCGCACTTTGTATGGTTCAAAGCTAAGAAGATGTTTCAATTAAATTTATTCATGCAGGGGATGAAGTTGCCAACGGTTTTGCATGAATGGTTGTCAATTGTTTTGCATAGTATTTTGTTTTTGTTGTCTATTATTGCTGTTGCCAGGATGCTGGTTAAATGTTTTACCACGGGGCGTAGATTTTATTTGATAGTCCGTTAAGTAGTTAATAAATCTTTTTTGAACAGCTTCTTTGGTTTTACAACAATTGACAATACGGTTCGTTTAATACATAAATTTTTTTATTTGAAGCGGCTTTTAGCATTTATAATTGTAATGTTTACGGCAGGATATGCCTCAGCGCAGTATTTTCAGTTTGTTGAAAACAAAGGGCAATGGGATAGCACAATAAAGTTTAAAACAGACTTTAAAGGAGGCTTGCTTAATTTAACGCCATCCGGCTACCGGGTGGTTTTGCATGATCAAACGGAGTTGAAAGAACTGGCTGAATTTTATAGCGGTCATCAAACCGAACAGGCAGATACCGGTAAAAACGGGCAGGCGGTTAAGGCTAAAACATTGCGGCAGTTAAAACTGCATTCACATGCTTATGAAATAGCTTTTTTAAATGCAAACGAAAATGCGGTTGCTGTGCCTGATAAACCCACCCAACTTGTAAACAATTTTTTATTGGGAAAGACAGTACAAAATGGCGCAGGGGATGCAGGGTGTATAATGCCGTTACTTATAAGAATATTTATAAGAATGTTGATATAAGATATTATTCAGATAATGGTACCCTTAAATATGACATTATTATCAATCCCGGTGCCGATGTGTCGAAAATTGCTATGCAATTCAAGGGCCTTGATGAGCTATCGCTGAATAAGTACGGTAACCTTGCCCTTAAAACTTCTGTTGGGGAGGTGTATCAAAGCATCCCCTTGAGTTACCAGGTTTTAAGTAATGCAAGAACCAATGTTAAGGGAGCTTTTAAATTAGAAGGAAATACGGTTCGTTTTAATTTGGGTAAATACGATAAGAAGGCAACGCTGGTAATAGACCCTACAATGATATTTTCCACTTTTGCCGGAAGCCTGCAGGATAATTGGGGTTACACGGCAACCTATGATAATGATGGTAATTTTTATGCAGGAGGTATTGTGTTTGGTGAGGGCTATAATCCACGCAATGTGGGTGGATACGATCAAACTTTTGGAGGCGGCGATAACAGCGAAGGCCCTATCGGTGGATATGATATTGCCTTAATCAAGTTCAATCCAACTGGTACGCAAGCCCTGTTTGCAACCTATTTGGGTGGCGCCGGTAACGAACAGCCGCACAGCCTTGTTTGTGATTCAAAGGGGAATCTGGTAATATCCGGCAGCACCACTTCAAACGATTTTCCAGTAACCAGTGAAACGTATGGGCCAGGCGGTTCATTTGATATTTTTCTTGCCAAACTAAGCACGGATGGCTCGACTTTGCTGGCTTCCCGGAAATTTGGCGGAACCGGGTCAGATGGAGTCAATATTTCACCCAAATATGTAACCGAAGGTATAGACCGCACCCGCAGGAATTATGGCGATGATGCAAGAAGTGAAGTGATAGTGGATGCTGCTGATAACATTTACCTGGCAAGCTGTACACAATCCAGCGATTTTAAAACTACAGACAATGCTTTCAAAAGAGCGCTGGGTGGTTTCCAGGATGGAGTTTTTATCAAAGCCTCATCCGATTTAAGCAATATTTACACCTGCTCTTTATTAGGCGGAAAGGGTGAGGATGCTGCGTTTGTGCTGGCAATAAATAATGTTACAGGTAATATTTATATAGCCGGTGGAACAACCAGTCCCGACATGGCTTTGAATGGAAATAATGCACAGGGAATTGTACATAATTCTTATCAGGGAGGAGAGGTGGACGGTTTTTTATCTATTTTGAATCCGGCAGGAACGGCGCTGCTCAAAACCTGTTATATAGGCACAGGAGGTAACGATATGGTGTACGGGGTACAGGTTGATAAGTTTGGTTACCCTTATGTGATGGGTACAACCACCAACAGCTTTCCGGTTATTAATTCACCCTTTAATGCCAATAATAACCAGGTAAACGGCAAACAGTTTATAACGAAATTAAAACCTGATTTAGCTGGCGTGGAGTATTCTGCAAATTTTGGCAAGGGCTCCGGCATTCCTGATATTTCACCCACTGCTTTTCTGGTCGACATTTGCGGTAATGCTTATGTTTCCGGTTGGGGTGGTATTGGGAATGGCAAATATTATAAAACGCAAAATGTGTCGGGGATGAGCATTACCGCCAATGCTATTTCGAAGCAGACGGATGGGAGTGATTTCTACTTTTTTGTGTTGGAAAAGAATGCAATGAGCCAGTTGTTTGGCAGTTATTTTGGTTCTGTGGGGTCTGCCGATGCTGCCGATCATGTAGATGGCGGCACCAGCCGCTTCGACCGGCGCGGCGTTATTTACCAGGCTGTGTGTGCCAATTGCGGTAAAAGAGGCACTTTTCCTACCACAACAGGCGCCTGGAGTTCGGGCAATCCGGCGCAGGGAGGTAACCAGTGTAATGAGGCCGCTGTAAAAATTGCCTTTGAATTATCGGGCATTTTTTCAGGCGTGCAATCTTCTATTAACGGCGTTGCGAGAGACAGTATTGGCTGTATTCCGCTAACAGTGGATTTTAAAGATACTGTTGCAATGGGCAAATTATACTGGTGGGATTTTGGTGACGGCAGCGGCGATACAACCACCGTTCCCAATACCAGTCATACTTATACCAATACCGGCACTTATAAAGTAAGGCTGATAAGTATTGATTCCGCTTCCTGCAACATTGCCGACACTTCGTATATAACCATCAGGGCAAAAAACAATGAGGCGCAACTGGGCATAGATGTAGTTAAGCTGCCACCCTGCGAATCGTTCAACTATCAGTTCAGCAATACTTCCGTGGCGCCTGCCGGTTATAATTTTAACCCCGGCACTTTCACCTGGGATTTTGGCGATGGTACAGTTATTCAGTCCGATGCCGCTTCACTCACACACCAGTATACGGCCGCCGGCACCTATATGGTAAAACTTTATCTTAACGACACTTCTTTCTGTAATTCCCCTGATTCTGCTGTGTTTGAATTAAGGGTGGCTTCCGTATTAGCGGCAAACTTTACAGCGCCTTCATCCGGCTGCACACCATTTGATGTTACGTTTACCAACACTTCAACCGGAGGCCAAAATTTTACCTGGGATTTTGGCGATGGCAATACTTCTACCGAAGTATCACCAACACATCAATACATGACCCCTGGAACTTATACTGTAAGATTAACGGCTACCGATAATTTTACCTGCAACCCCACAGATGATACCAGTATGGTGATTACCGTATACAACGGGCCAACCGCATCGTTTACCTATACGCCCACAATGCCAAAAGAAAATACGCCATACCAGTTTGCAAACACATCAATAAATGCCACTAATTATAAATGGTTTTTTGGCGATGGCGATTCGCTGGTAACAAGCTCTGTGCTGCCGGTTTCGCATATTTATAATGCATCAGGCCAGTATAATGTTTGCCTTATTGCCTACAACGAACATGGCTGCACCGATACAGCGTGCACCACCGTAACCACTATTGTAACACCTGTTGTGGATGTACCCAATGCTTTTTCACCCAATACAGATGGAACAAACGATGTTATTTATGTGCAGGGTTTTGCCATCAGTAAAATGAGCTGGAGAATATATAACCGCTGGGGCCAGTTACTGTTTGTATCATCAAGCATTAATAATGGCTGGGATGGCCGCTTTAAAGGTGCTTTGCAACCGCAGGATGTATATGCCTATACATTAAGCATCGAATTTTCTGATGGCACAAAGCTGAATAAGAAAGGGGATATTACTTTGCTCAGATAAATCAATCATCCTTCAGTATAAATTTCCCATACTGTTTTTTTTATGTCTCATTTTGAGAAAGCTTGCTCGCCAGCAAGCTTTCTCATCTGTTCACAACTTCCTGTGTTTCATTCACCAACAAAAAGAAGGCGTTCACTAACTTGCTATTTGTACAGGTTTTGCCTGTAGTAACTTAGTCTGGTCATAAAACAAATGCCAGTCATAAATTTATCAGCAGGTGTTTATATAGC
>JAEWJV010000649.1 GCA_023386395.1 Bacteroidota bacterium | reverse complement strand
TAATAACAATGGTAAAGAACCTCCGCCTGCGCCTATAAAAACAAAGCGTGCAACAATAAAGCTGTCATCGCCTGTTTCTTCATCTTTTACTTTTACATGCCAATAGTCATTATGCTTTTCAATATCTTCCACTTCCTGGCCGTAATGCACCTGTACATCATCAAACTTTAATAAACGGTTAAACATGCAGCGGGTAAGCGAACCAAAATTCACATCTGTGCCAAGGTTCATTTTTGTGGCAGCAACTGCTTCATCATTCGTATTCCTGTCTTTCATTACCAACGGGACCCAGTTGGCAATTTCAGCATCATCCTCTGAAAACTGCATGCCTTCAAACAAACTGTTTTGCTGCAAAGCCATGTAACGCTTTCTTAAATAATTAACGTTGTTATCGCCCCATACAAAACTTACATGAGGAATAGAGCGTATAAAATCCTGCGGCTTCTCCACAATATTATGCGCAACGAGGTATGACCAGAATTGTTTACTTGTTTCAAAAGACTCTGCTATTTTAATGGCTTTGGAAATATCAATTGAACCATCAGCTTTTTCGGGCGTATAATTCAATTCGCAAAATGCCGAATGGCCTGTGCCTGCATTATTCCACGCATCAGAACTTTCAGCAGCGGCGCTGTCAAGGCGTTCAACAATTCTTATCCGCAGGGAATTATCCAGTAGCTTAAGCAACATGCCGAGCGTTGCGCTCATAATGCCGGCGCCTATTAATAATACATCTGCTTTTGAAACTTTTTGCATACACTCAATTTATAATTATAATCTTGAACTAATTTTTCAATTCATATCCTCTTCTGCCGGAATAAAAAAGCCTTGCTCAATAAGGCAAGGCTTTAAAATATTACAACACTAAACAATCAATGTGCAAGGCTCAATTTTCCATATTTAATGCGGTTATAAACTGCAATAAACACCGGGAGGAATATAAAAGTTGATATTAAACTGTTGCGATAAAACGGCAAGCCAAAAGCGTAAGATTGCCAAAGACCGCTAATATCCTGGTTATAACCCATAATATTAGCCTGCGTTTTCCACACAATAAAATTAGAAAGCAGGAAGAAAACTGTGGGGCCGATAATTACCGATGCCACAACGCCTGCAGTTTTATAATTCCTGAACGCAATGCCTATAAATGCAAGGGCAACAAACAAAATATAATTAATTATCTGCCCGCTGTAAAAACCGGCGAAGGGAAAAACATTTAAAGCGTATAATGCCTGTAACAAAACATCGCTGAGAAAGAGCGCCAGCAAAGGCAAAAGAAACACAAGCTTCTTATCGCGTATGGTTAAGCCTGCAAACAATGAAATGGCAATTACAGCCGTAAAGCCGCTAAAATTTATTTGCGGTGCACAAATAAATTTTACAAGCGTTGCTACAACAACTAAAACAATAAAGAAAAAAAGGGTTTGTCTTGATAATTTCATACCGATAGATTTAAAACACAAAAGTACCTTAAATCAATTAACGTACAAAACAGCTTGTTAATACTGCAGGTATTTGGCCGCTATTAATCAATCTCAAAAAAAAATTCAAAAAAAATTGTGTAGTTAAATAGCTACACATATATTTGTAGTCAAATAGCTACACAATGAATTTACGGCGCGATGTATTCCAGGCAATAGCAGATCCTACAAGAAGAGCAATATTGCTGCTGCTGGCAGCATCACAATCTATGACAGCGGGGGCAATAGCCTCTAACTTTGATACTGCCAGGCCAACGGTATCAAAACATTTACAAATACTCACCGAATGCGAACTGCTTGCACAGCAGCAGACCGGCAGGGAAATTTATTATTATATCAATGCAAAAAAAATGAAAGAAGTAGATGACTTTATCGAGCCCTTCCGGCAGATGTGGGACGACAGGTTTAATAAACTGGAAACAATTATGAAGAAATACAAAACCAAAAAATAATTATTTTATGGAAAGAAAAACAAAAGTTAATGCTGAAAACGGCAAACAGGAAATCATAATAACAAGAGACTTTGATTTGCCGGTGGAACTACTTTTTAAAGCGTATGAAGATCCTGAAATTGTAGAGCAATGGATGGGTACAAAAGTGCTGAAGCTGGAGAATAAACAGCACGGCAGTTACCAGTTTGAAACATCGCATGAAGGCAAGGTAGTGTTTAGGGCAAATGGGTCTATACATGAATTTATTCCTAATCAAAAAATCACAAGAACATTTAAAATGGAAAACACGCCATTTCCCGTTCAGCTTGAATACCTGGAATTTGAAAAACTCACAGGTGATACGAGCAGGCTTACCATGCAAATATTATTTAAGTCGGAGGAATTCAAAAAGCAACTGCTTCAAATGCCTTTTGCCCAGGGCATCAATATGGCCCATAACCGCCTGCAGGAAATTGTAAACAGATTAAAAGCTGCATTATGAGTAAAAGGAATAAAATCATTTATTGGATCGCTACTATTTGGTTAGCCCTGGGCATGGTTTCAACAGGGCTGGTGCAGTTATTCAAAACAAATGAAGGGCCGGGTGGTGCAGACAGCATTGAACATTTAGGATATCCCTCCTATCTTCTCACACTGCTGGGCGTATGGAAAATATTGGGCATTATAGCAGTGCTTATTCCAAAATCTCCGTTATTAAAAGAATGGGCTTATGCAGGGCTTTTCTTTATAATGTCAGGTGCTATATTTTCGCACATAGCAACTGATAAATCTGCGAGTGGAATATTTCCCGCATTGTTGTTGCTGGTACTTACCATCATCTCGTGGTATTTCAGGCCTGCGGACAGAAAAATAAATTTTGCTAACCAGGAAAATTAATAACATGAATAAAAATAAATTGTCGCCGGTTCAGTGCGAAGAACTTTTCAGCACATTGAAAACCCGTTTTGAAAAGAATATGCACAGGCACAAAGGGCTTGAATGGAATAAAGTTCAGGCAAGGCTGGAAGCCAATATGCAAAAACTATCGTTGCTCAATGAAATGGAAGAAACAGGTGGCGAACCTGATGTTGTTGAATTTGATAAAAATACGGGCGAATATATTTTTTATGATTGTTCAACAGAAAGTCCTAAAGGCCGCAGAAGCCTTTGTTACGATCACGAAGCGCTCGAATCAAGAAAAGAGCACAAACCAAAAAATAGTGCAGTGCAAATGGCAACTGAAATGGGCATACAACTATTAACAGAAAACGAATACAGGCAACTGCAAAAAACAGGAAAGTTTGATATAAAAACTTCAAGCTGGATAATTACCCCTGCTGAGATCAGGGAACTTGGTGGCGCCCTTTTTTGTGACCGTCGCTACAACCATGTTTTCACTTATCATAATGGTGCGGAATCTTATTATGCGGCAAGGGGTTTTCGCGGTTTGCTGAAAGTTTAGTTTATTGTAAAACATGCATAAATTAATTGATTATGCCGGATGGAAGTATGAATCCAAAAGTTGATTTCTTTTTTGACAAGGCCTCAAAATGGCAGAAAGAATATGAACAATTGAGAGCAGTCATTCTTGATTGCGGCCTGACCGAAGAACTGAAATGGGGCTGTCCCTGTTACATGTTTGAGGAAAGAAATATTGTTCTGATACATGGCTTTAAAGAATATTGTGCGCTTCTTTTTTTCAAGGGTGCTCTGCTGAACGATGCAGATAACATCCTTATCCAGCAAACAAAAAATGTGCAGTCGGCACGCCAGGCGCGGTTTATAAATGTTCAGCAGATAATAAAACTAAAGCCTGTTTTAAAAGCCTATATTTATGAAGCTATTGAAGTTGAAAAGGCAGGCCTGAAAGTGAAACTAAAAAAGACTGCGGAATTTCCTGTCCCTGAAGAATTTCAAAATAAATTAGATAAATCGCCTGCTTTAAAAAAGGCATTTTATGCTTTAACTCCCGGGCGGCAAAGGGCCTATATTTTTCATTTTTCTCAACCCAAACAATCTAAAACGCGTACAGCGAGGGTTGAAAAATATATGCAGCATATACTGAAAGGAAAAGGTTTAAACGATTTATAATTCACGCTGCCCTCCTGCCAAAGGTAATTCCGGGTTATAGCCATCAACATCATAGTTTTAATCTATCAAATTATAAAATTAATTGATTATGCTTATTGACTGAATGTTATAAGTTTGTCACCTGAAGCGTTCAATAAATTCATTCAATAAAAAGCATACAACATGGGAGACAATTCTAACGACATCAGTAAATGTCCTTTTCATAATGGCAATATGAAACATAATGTTGGCGGTGGGGGCACCAAAAGCCGCGACTGGTGGCCAAACCGGCTTAACCTGGATATACTGCGCCAGCATTCTCCTTTATCAAACCCGCTGGATAAAGATTTTAACTATGCCGAAGCATTTAAAAGCCTTGACCTGGAAGCGGTGAAAAAAGACCTGCATAATCTTATGACCAATTCACAGGATTGGTGGCCGGCAGACTTTGGCCACTACGGCGGCTTGTTTATACGCATGGCATGGCACAGCGCCGGCACTTACCGCATACACGATGGCCGTGGCGGTGCGGGGCAGGGCCAACAGCGCTTTGCGCCATTAAATAGCTGGCCTGATAATGTGAGCCTTGATAAGGCACGCAGGCTGCTCTGGCCCATTAAACAAAAATATGGGAACAAAATATCATGGGCCGATTTATTGGTATTAACGGGCAATGTGGCGCTGGAATCTATGGGCTTTAAAACTTTTGGTTTTGCCGGCGGCCGCGAAGATGCCTGGGAAGCTGCAGAAGAAGTTTATTGGGGTGCGGAAACCACATGGCTGGGTAATGA
>JAEWJV010000070.1 GCA_023386395.1 Bacteroidota bacterium | reverse complement strand
GCCGTCGAGCCTGCAGGGCTGGTAGAGGTCGATGGTATCTGTGCCCAGGCGTACGAGAGAATAATTGATGAAGTTTTTGATGGAAGTCGGGCGAAGGTCAAGGCCAAGCAATTGGCCCTTGTAAAATATGGCGCCGAATTTTACACTGATAAATGCATCATCCCGCCTGCCTTTGATGGCTTTGCCCACGAGTAATTCATTATGGCCGGCGCCATAAAAATCGCCGGTGTTCAGGAAGTTAATGCCACTATCCAGCGCTGCCTGTATGGTAGCAATGCTTTCACTTTCATCTCTTGCCGGGCCACCCCAAACAGGCGACATGCGCATGCAGCCGAGTCCCAGTTTAGATACCAGCGGGCCATTATGCCCAAGGTTTATTTTTGTCATCTTAATTGTTGTTTAATTATTAATGCTGCAAAGATGCTGCACAACCCGGCATTCCCTTTGCCTGTACAGCTCAATTTACTTGCCTGTACGGCTCGACCGGCATAGCCTCTGCCACGCCCGCCGTATCATTAATCACTTGTTAGAATCGTCCAACGCTCATCACTCAAAGCTTACAGCGTGCAGCTCATACCTGCCGCTTTCCTGTTCAGTGAAAAACATTGGCATCCGCTTCAGCCTCCACGGTATTGCCCACCCGGCCCGCTGTTGCCAGTAAAATAATGGCTGCAATAACCGAAGTAATAAGGATGAGCAGTGATGCGGGGAAGCTGCCTTTTATTTTTATAAGCCCCACTGCGGAGGATAACAGCCCACCAATACCCATTTGTATAAACCCAAGCAAAGCCGAAGCACTGCCGGCATTATCGGCAAACGGCGCCAGTGCCACAGCAGCCGCATTGGGATAACTTAATCCTGCACAGCCTAAAATGATAAACAGGAATACAAGCGTTGCCGCAAGGCCATACCAGCTATTGATAACCCCAATAAAAAACAGGGCAGCCGTTATAATTTGTACAACAATAACCACCCGGAATATCTTCTGGCTTTTATACCGCCGGGTTAATGTATGGTTGAGCTGGCTGGCGCCGATAAAACCTACGGAGAGCAAAGCAAAGATGCCGCCGTATATTTTTGCACTTACCTTAAAGCCATCCATGAAAATGCCCGGGGAGCCGGCCACATATACAAATAAAGCCGCAAAGGAAAATGTACCGGCCAGTGTATAAACATAAAACTGCGGCCGCGATAAAATGTTTTTAAAATTGATGATGATCGGTTTTGGCCGGAGCGATATGGAAACATCCGGTGGTCTTGACTGTGGAAGAAAGATGAATACGAGCAGCATAACAATGAATGCAATGGATGCCAGGATGATAAAAATGGAGCGCCATCCAAAAGCGGCTGCCACAAAACTACCGGCACTGGGTGCCAGCATAGGCGACAGGCTTATGATTAGAATAAGGAAGGAGATGATAGAGGCGCTTTTGCCGGGCGGGTAAAAGTCACGCACCATGGCCAGTGCCGCCACCGCGCCCACACTGCCGCTTAATGCCTGCATAAAACGCATACTGAGAAATATACCCGTGGACCCGGATAAGCCACAGGCAACCGTTGTAATAATATAGCAGCCCAGGCCAATGTATAAAGGCTTTTTCCTGCCAAACCTGTCGAGCAGCGGCCCATACAGGATCTGTCCCGCTGCAAACCCAAGGAAATAGGTGGAAACAGACAGGGAAATAGTTTGAATATTCGTATGCAGTTCACCGGCTATTTCGGGAAATGCAGGCAGATACATGTCAATGGAAAAAGGCCCGATGGTGTTTAATAAACCAATTATAAAGATGAGGAAGAATTCCTGTAATTTATTGCGGTTTGCAGCAGGTATCATGTATTATATTAATTAAAAGCTTTATTTTTTTAAAAAATGATAAACATAAGCAATAATGAAAAATGCAGGCATTGGTGTATTGCAGCCGGCCGGTAATATCATTGACAGCAGGCGCCGGAAACCTTGTCATTAAACCCCCCTTTAACAAGAGAGGCCTGTATCGCAATCTTTATGGGGAGTTTAAGGCGTTTGAGGTTATAACGCGGCAAGATAATTATAAATAACTTACTCACTGGTGTATATTTGAACTGCAACCACTTGTTTTCACTAACTCCCGTTGCATATTGCAAAACCACGCCATGCACAAAACAGGTTATTTAAGAACAATAGCAGATAGTCTTGTAATCGCCTTCCTTATTTTGTTCCCGCATTTTGTGCCCCTGCCGTTTTATTCTTATGCTGTTATTTGCTTTGCGTTAGTTATTCTTTATATAAAACGGCAAAATAAAACACTTGCTGACCTTGGGCTTAAACGCAAAGGTTTATCTGTTCACACTTTTATCGTTGGCCTTCTTTCAGCAATGCTTTGGATGGCCTTTATCAAATTTCTTTACTTTCCTTTTATCAATCATTTCTTTAAAAATTATATCCAGGATTATACAGAATATGATTTTATAAAAAATAATATAGTGAACCTGCTCATTATAACTATAGCGGCCTGGATAGTTGGAGGTTTTTATGAAGAAATCGTTTTTAGAGGATTTATTCAAAACGTTATACAGAAATGGTTTTCAAAGTATAAGCCTTCATTCCGGATAGCAGGGGTTTTTACAAGTTTACTGTTTGGTTTATATCATTGGCAGCAAGGTATTTTTGGTGTAATACCTGCTGCGCTTGGTGGCTTTTACTGGACATGCCTGCTTAAGCAATACAAAGGAAACCTATGGTACCCTGTTGTATCCCACGCTTTCTATGACACGATAGCCTTAACGATGATTTATCTGGGTATTCTCAACAACTGAGAAATACCGGCTGCCCGCAGGGGGTTAAACAAAAATTAACCCTTCTCGGCAAACCGAAACCAGGCCACAACCAGTGACAAAATGAATGCAATAACGATCATTGGCAATACCTTATATTCCTGCTTATTGAGATGGAGTATAAATGCACAGGCCATTACTATAGCAAAGCACACTGCTGTAATTGGGGTTAAAACAGGTAGCATACCTGTAAGACGCGGAACAATAATACCGATGATGCCGAGGAGTTCCAGCAAACCGAGTATCCTGACCGGGGCAGGATTTCCGCCAGGAGATAATTGTTTTGCCGCTATCATTTTTTCTTTTGAAATGGTTAGTTTCATGTAGGCAGGCATCATAAACCATAGTGCCAGGAGGATTTGAAAAATCCAGATGATTTTGTAGTCCATTTTAATTTTTTAACTGTTTACAAAAATTTGTTTGACGATGCAAACCTATCTACATTTGCTTTCCAAAGTATAGTACTATCCTAATGTATAGCACTATACCATAATATAGTATAGCCGCCAATACAATGACAAAAAAGAAAGCAGAAGAGCACGATCATCAAACCTGCATGGCAACTATCCGCGCCGTTGCGGACGCTTTGGAAATTTTGAACGGTAAATGGAAGCTACCCATCCTGATTTCTCTCCTGGCAGGCAAAAAGCGTTTTAAACAAATTGCCAAAGAAGTAAACGGCATAACAGATAAAATGCTTTCCAAGGAATTAAAGGACCTGGAAGTAAACCAGTTGGTAAAGAGAGACGTTTATGACAGTTTTCCGCCGGCGGTTGAATATTCTGTTACAGCGCATGGAAAGACGCTTCAAAAAGTGATCGCGGAATTAAGAGACTGGGGAATGATGCACAGAAGAAAGATAATTGGAAAATAATGAAACAGCCGCTGATACCCATACCCGTAAACCTATAAGCATATGAGCTTCTTAAATTCATACCGGTTATCCTGCAATTGAATATTTTTGCAGCATGATATTACTCGAGGGCAAGCCCGCAGCCGCAGCCATAAAAGAAGATTTAAAACAACAGGTAAACGTACTGATCAAAAAAAACATGCGCGCCCCACACCTGGTAGCCATATTAATTGGTAATAACGGCGCCAGTGAAACGTATGTAGCGAGCAAAATAAAAAACTGTGAAGAAATTGGTTTCAGATCTTCCCTGGTAAGATTTGAGACATCCGTGCCGGAAGATATTTTATTGCAAAAGCTGGAAGAACTGAATAATGATGATACGGTTGACGGTATCCTGGTGCAGCTTCCCCTTCCAAAGCATATCAGCGAGGAAAAGGTGATCAATGTAATCACGCCCGGCAAAGACGTGGATGGCTTTCACCCGGTAAACCTTGGCAAACTGGCCCAGGGAACACCAACTTTTATCCCCGCAACGCCTTATGGCATCATCCTGCTTATGCAGCATTACGGCATAAATGCCAAAGGGAAACATGCCGTGGTAATTGGCCGCAGCAATATTGTGGGCAGGCCGGTAAGCATTCTTTTAAGCAGCAACCAGCCTTACGGAAATGCCACGGTTACCATCTGCCATTCCCACACACCCAATTTAAAAGAACTAAGTTTGCAGGCGGATGTGCTGGTAGCAGCGCTGGGCAAACCGGGTTTTGTTAAGGCCGATATGGTAAAGGAAGGCGCTGTGGTAATTGATGTAGGCATTACAAGGGTAGAAGATCCTTCAGCCAAAAAGGGCTTCCGCATAAAAGGCGATGTAAGTTTTGATGAGGTTGCGGCAAAAGCATCTTACATAACACCTGTTCCGGGCGGGGTGGGTTTAATGACCATCGCTGCCTTATTAAAAAACACCATGACCGCCTATTTAAAACGGCATGATTTAAGCGAATCCATTTTCAGTGAATAGTTTTCAAACCACATATAAACCTGTTTTAAGCGGTGAAAGCAATACTGCAACGCTGCCCGTTATGGAAGCTTTTTATACTTTACAGGGAGAAGGCTCTCACCAGGGAAAAGCAGCTTATTTTATCCGTTTGGGGGGCTGTGATGTAGGTTGTTTTTGGTGCGATGTAAAGGAAAGCTGGGAGGCATCTGTTCACCCGCAAAAACCGGTGGCGCAGCTTATTGCAGAAGCTAAAAAGGCCATCGGCTTTCAGCCTTCAGCAGTTAGCCCCATCTTCGTTATTACCGGCGGCGAACCCTTGCTGCAC
>JAEWJV010000587.1 GCA_023386395.1 Bacteroidota bacterium | reverse complement strand
ACTCTGCGCTGCAGGTATCAACCATTTTATAAACACGGGTTATGCCGAGTGCTTTACGTTTCTCATACACCTCTTCATCTGTGCAGCGGTCAATTAAAATACGGGCAATCTGTTCATCACTGAAACCATTATGCTTGGCTTCTTTTAAAAGATCTTCCGGCAGGTTTTCCAGTGTATGCTGTGCAATCAGCTTTTCAATTCTTACAATTTCCTGTATCTGGTAAATGAACCAGCGGTCAATACGGGTGGCCTGCACAATTGTTTTAATGGTTACACCCTGCATCAGTGCGTCTTTAATGCGGAAAATACGGTCCCACTTTGGTGTTTTGATGTATTCGATCAGTTCATCGCTTTTCATCATGCTCTTTCCATAATAACCTAAACCAACAGCTTCGTTCTCCAGGCTCTGGCAGGCTTTCTGAATGGCTTCTGTAAAGCTTCTGCCGATGGCCATTACCTCGCCAACGCTTTTCATTTGCAGGCCCAGTGTATCATCAGCGCCTTTAAATTTATCAAAATTCCAGCGCGGCATTTTTACAATTACATAATCCAGCGCCGGTTCAAAATAGGCCGAAGTTGTTTTGGTGATCTGGTTCTTGAGTTCATCCAACGTGTAACCAATAGCCAGTTTCGCGGCAATTTTTGCAATTGGATAACCTGTTGCCTTACTTGCCAGTGCCGAAGACCGGCTTACACGCGGGTTAATTTCAACTGAAATAATATCTTCTGTTTCAGGATCAATGGCGAACTGCACATTACAGCCACCCGCAAAATTGCCGAGACTGCGCATCATTTTGATGGCCTGGTTACGCATTTCCTGGAAAGCAGAATCGCTTAATGTCATGGCCGGGGCAACGGTGATGGAGTCGCCGGTATGAACGCCCATAGGATCTACGTTTTCAACTGTGCAGATAATAACCACATTATCACTTTTATCGCGCAGCAATTCCAGTTCAAACTCTTTCCAGCCAAGCACCGCTTTTTCAACCAGCGCCTCATGAATGGGCGACGCCTGCAAACCGCGCTGCAGGGCTTCATCCAGTTCCGTTTTATCGTGCACAAAACCGCCGCCGGTACCGCCAAGAGTGAATGAAGGGCGGATTACCAGCGGGAAACCAATTTCCTGTGCGAATTCTTTTCCTTCCAGGAAACTGTTGGCTACCCTGCTGGGCGCCACTTTAATATCTATATCAAGCATTAACTGCCTGAACTTTTCACGGTCTTCAGCCACTTGAATAGCCTGTATATCAACACCAATGAGACGTATATTATATTTTTCCCACAAGCCTAATTCATCCGCTTCAATACAAAGGTTCAGTGCCGTTTGACCGCCCATCGTTGGCAATACGGCATCTATTTTATTCTCTTGTAAAATCTGTTCAATGCTTTCAGGCGTTAAGGGCAAAAGATAAACCTTGTCGGCCATCATGGGGTCAGTCATAATGGTGGCGGGATTGCTGTTAATAAGCGTAACCCTGACGCCTTCTTCACGCAGGCTGCGGGCTGCCTGCGAGCCGCTGTAATCAAATTCGCAGGCCTGGCCAATAATGATAGGCCCTGAACCAATAATTAAAACCGATTGAATGGAATTGTCTTTAGGCATAGAAATATAAATTGCGCAAATGTAACCTGCTGAAATTTATTTTGGGCAACCTTAAGTTTTTTATGTGAATTTTTTAGGGAGAACTTTTGAAATAGTTAAAGGCTGATGCTATATTTTTTGGACGTAACACAAGCGACATGCATTTTTCAATTGTCTTATAATCTGCGGAGCGCTAATCAATTTTCTGCATACTTTTTCCATGCAGGTGTAAACCTACTTTTACCATAGATAAAATATTATCTTACGCATTATTTGTATAAACTATCCGCAAATAAGTGTCATCATTAAATTTATTCTATGCTGGATTATGAAGTAATAAATAACGAGGAGCAACAACAGTTTGAAGTTCACGCTAAAGGCGAAGTGGCCATTTTGGTATATCGCTTTTATAAACAGGATATTGCATTAATGCATACGGAAGTTCCGCCTATGCTTGAAGGCAAAGGCATTGCATCGGTGTTGGCAAAACATGCTTTGGAGTGGGCAAAAGCACATAAGAAAAAAGTAATGGTGTATTGCCCGTTTGTGGCCTCTTATTTAAAACGTCATCCTGAATACAATGAGGTGGTTGATAAAAGCTTTAGTTAGTCCGGTTAGTATATCAGCTAAACAACGAACCTGCAAAACCTGCATTACCGGGCTTTTTACCCAAATGTTCATATGCCTTATGGGTTACTTCCCTCCCACGCGGCGTACGTTGTAAAAAACCTTCCTGTATTAAAAATGGTTCATACACTTCTTCAATAGTGCCCGGCTCTTCGCCAACCGCGGTTGCAATGGTTGTAATACCAACAGGGCCACCTTTGAATTTTTCGATGATAGCAGACAAAATACGATTATCCATTTCATCTAATCCATGTTCATCCACATTCAGTGCTTTTAATGCATGTTGGGTAATGCCAATATCTATAATGCCATCATTCAATACCTGGGCAAAATCTCTTACGCGGCGCAGTAAGCCATTGGCAATTCTTGGCGTGCCGCGGCTTCGGCCTGCAATTTCCTTGGCTGCATCTGCTGAAATGGAAGTATTTAATATAGAAGCACTGCGCTCAATAATTCCTTTCAGTGTTTCAGCATTATAATATTCCAGCCTCGATTTAATGCCAAACCTTGATAGCAGCGGCGCCGTCAACAGCCCGCTTCTCGTGGTGGCGCCAATTAATGTAAAAGGATTAAGGTTTAACTGAATGCTTCTTGCATTGGGCCCGCTGTCAATCATAATGTCAATCCTGAAATCTTCCATTGCCGCATACAAATATTCTTCCACAACGGTGCTTAAACGATGTATCTCATCAATAAACAAAACATCATTAGGTTCAAGATTGGTTAACAAACCTGCAAGATCACCGGGTTTTTCAATTACAGGGCCACTGGTTTCTTTAATATTTACGCCAAGTTCATTCGCTACAATCCTGCTCAGCGTTGTTTTGCCCAAACCCGGCGGGCCATGAAATAAAACATGATCCAGCGCCTCACCACGGATTTTTGCCGCTTTAATAAATATGATAAGGTTTTCTATCAGTTGCTGCTGCCCTGCAAACTCAACAATCTGCTTAGGCCGAATGTTGTTTTCAAACTCTTTTTCTTCAACACTCAACTGCGATTTCTCATTATGTAAATTAGGATTCGCCATTTTATTTAATCAGTATAATATCACCAATAATTTTCTCAAAGTTATTGTTCTTACAGCAGCGCAGGATCAGCCATAATTATTTTATATAAAACTTAAAACAGCAAGCTGTTTATTGATGAATGGGATGAGGCCGGCTACTGAATATGCATTAAGCTTCGTTACGTCGCACACTGCAACAGCATATCATTATTCAGCCAATGCCCGCCGCCCTGCAAATCTCCGGGCTTTTCTTAATATCAACCTGGCTTCCGCTTAAAACTGCAAAACAAAAAATTCTGTTTTGTATTAAACGGTGTTATATGATCTTCTGTTATGCATTTTAATTTATCAAATCCATCTTCCAGTTGTGCAGTTAGAGATTGTTTATCATACTGTTTTATTTCCAGTCCGCTGCATTTCAAAGGGCCAGTTGTTGAGAACGTACCAATCATCATAAATCCCCTTACACTTCTTCGTGCAATATCCAGATATTTTGATACCTGTGTTGCCTCTGTAAGAAAATGAAAAGCAGCGCGGTCATGCCAAACATCATAAATAGTGGTTGGTTCAAATTCAATCACGTCGCACACTATCCATTTCACTTTTTCAGCCTTGTTGCCCAAACGTTGCTTTGCTTTTTCAAGCGCTTTGGAAGAAATATCAAGCACCGTAATATTTTCATATCCTTCATCAAGCAGGAAATGCGCCAGCCTGCTGTCGCCGCCGCCAACATCAATTATCTGCGCATCTTTTCTTAATGCAAATGAATGAATAAAATCAAGGGAAGTTTTTGGCACATCCTGCGTCCAGCTTACTTCATCAGGATTTTTGGTTTCGTAAATTGATTCCCAGTGTTTTTTATTACTAATATTCATAGTTGAATTTTATAGGGACTTTATGTGCTCTACGAAGCCTCCGGACTTTAAAAACACAAACATTAATATTACTGCCCATAAAAAATTAACGCACTTACATTTGTGTAACAGTCTAAATTAATTACAAAGTACAAAACTTAACTTCAGCAATCTGCGTATGCACATCCATTTCATACAACATATACCATTTGAAGTTCCAGCTTCTATTGCAGACTGGGCGGCAGCAAAAAATTATACCACCTCTTATACAAAAGTTTTTGAAGCCGCTATTTTTCCTTCAACAGGTTCTTTTGATATGCTCGTGATAATGGGCGGCACCATGGGTGTATATGAAGAAGATAAATATAGCTGGATGCCCGCCGAAAAAACCTTCATTAAACAATCTATCGAAGCAAAAAAGAAAGTACTGGGCATTTGCCTTGGTGCACAATTTATTGCCGAAGCATTGGGTGCAAAAGTATTTCCACATACCGTGAAAGAAATCGGCTGGCTACCGGTTGAAAAAGTTACGCTGCATCCGCTTACTGATGGACTGCCCCAAACATTCACCACTTTTCACTGGCATGGCGATACATTTACCCTGCCCGAAAATGCCATTCAACTTTTTAAAACAAAAGGTTGCCTGCAACAGGGTTTTATATACAATAATCATGTAGCAGGGTTACAATTTCATATGGAAGTAAAGGAAGATTTGCTGAATGGCATGACAGTGCATGAACGGGCAGAACTGGTAAAAGATGAGTATGTGCAAACGGAAGAGGAATTAAAAGCATTAACGCAGCAGCATATCAGTTTACAAAAAAGTTACATGTATAAATTGTTAGACGCATTTGTTGACCTGCCTTGATACTATGGCTGCTTGCATAGCTTTTATACCATTCATGGCAGCTTTATAGCAATTGATGCAGTTTGTGTTTTATGCAATTCATTCAAATAATAATGTTTGCTTAAAATATAATAATGAAAAAGTTATTAGCAATTTGTACAGCCGCCTTATTCTTCGCATCGTGTGAAAAAGATGTGGTACGCGGCACAGGCAGCATAGTTACAGAAGAAAGAAGTACCGGAAATTTCAATGCAGTAAGCACGTTTGGAAGTGCAAAAATATATGTGTCTTATGCGCCCGAAATTACAGTGAAAGTAAAAGGCTACCAGAACCTTGTTTCGAATTATAAAACAGATGTAAGTGGCAATACACTTAACCTGCGTTACCGCGATAATCTTAATGTAAGGAATGATAATATTGAAGTGCATATAACCATGCCCGGCTTTAATGCATTAACCTCAAATGGTTCTTCGCCAATAAAGGCCACCGGCAGTTATAATGACACGGAAAGCCTTGCCATTTCAACTTCGGGCAATGCTGATATAAGTATTGATGAAATGAATGTGAACAACTATATTATTCATTCAAGTGGCAACAGCGATATTGCAACGTTGGGCGTTAAATCAAAATCGGCCAAAGTGGAATTATCAGGTAACGGAACAATTATACTTTCCGTTCAGAGTAAACTTGACGTGCATATTTCAGGCAATGGAAAAGTGTCCTACAAAGGCAATCCGGCCGATATTACAACAGATATTAGTGGCAGCGGCACAGTGGTAAAACTGTAATAAGATATTTCTATTTAAAGCCTCAATCAAAGTTTTGGTTGGGGCTTTTTGCTTTTCTATAAAGTGAATGGGTTATTGCCGGTTCTGCCTGTATAAATTTTGATGATACAGCAGTTTTTCATAAATTTAAGGCCGAAAATCTCTTTAGTCCTGGAAAAATTATAAGCCCTGAATTAAACTCAGCTTTTTTAAACTAAACCAATCATCAAACATTCTTAAACCATTAACTTATGAAAAGAACCAATATCGCCGCATGTGCATGCATGCTGTTACTGCTCAATTCCTGCATAAAAGAAACAGCAGATACGAGCCAGGCATCTTCAAACAAAAGCAGCCTGGCTTCATCCACCGACGGGCCTGTAAAGGCACCCGGCATAGAAT
>JAEWJV010000569.1 GCA_023386395.1 Bacteroidota bacterium | reverse complement strand
GTATTTGTTGATATTAATAATGACGGATGGCTTGATGTTTTTGTTTGTAATTCCGGACATATTAAAAACGGTAATCGTAAAAACAAACTTTATATAAATAACCGCAACCTTACGTTTACTGAAGAAGCTGCAAAATATGGTTTGAACATTTCAGCTTATACAACACAGGTTTCTTTTTTTGATTATGATCTTGACGGTGACCTTGATTGTTTTATGATTGATAACAGCCCTATGCCTGTAAATATACTTGAATATGATAATCAAAGAGACTTGCCGCAGGACCAATGGCCGGTTGATGATTTTTTAAAAGGAGGCGGCAATCATTTGTACAGGAATGATAAAGGTCATTTTATTGAAGTAACAAAAGAAGCAGGTATCCATGGCACGCTCATAAGTTTTGGGTTGGGTGTTTCAGTTGGTGATATTAATAATGACGGATTTCCCGACATATACATCGCAAACGATTTTTATGAGCGCGACTATCTTTATATTAATCAGCAAAACGGCACTTTTAAAGATGAGATTGAAAGCTACATGCCGCATATAAGTTTTTCTTCAATGGGAGCCGATATTGCTGACATAAATAATGACGGTTATCCTGAAATATTTACTACGGATATGTTGCCTGAAGATGATTCCCGTTTAAAAACACTTGGCTCATTCGATAATATTGATGTGTTTCAAAAGAAATTACAGCAGGGATTTTATTATCAATACACAAAAAATTGTCTCCAGTTGAATAATAAAGACGGCAGCTTTTCAGATATTGCTGATTATAGCGGTGTATCGGCAACAGACTGGAGCTGGGGGGCGTTAATGTTTGATGCAGACAATGACGGCTTGAATGATATTTATGTTTGCAATGGTGTGAACGGGGATGTTATTGATCTCGATTTCATGGACTTTTTTGCAAACGATGTTATTAGGAAAATGATGCTAACCGGCGAAAAGGCGAGCGTAGAGGAAGTGCTTACCCATATTCCTAAAAACCCTTTGATAGATAAATGTTTTAAAAACGGTGGTAATTTAAAGTTTGAAGATGTTGGAAGTAAATGGGGATTTACGCAACCGTCTTTTTCAAACGGCGCTGCATATGCAGACCTTGATAATGACGGCGATTTAGATCTTGTTATCAGCAATATAAATCAGCCTGCTTTTGTTTATAAGAACAATTGCAGGCAGGTAAATAAAAATCATTACGCTGCTTTCTTTCTTAAGGGCGATAGCTTAAATACTTTTGCTGTCGGAGCCATTATTAAATTATATGCAGACAACCAGATTTTTGCACGTGATGTAATTCCATCGCGGGGCTTCCAGTCTTCGGTTGATTATAAACAGGTAATTGGTCTTGGTGAGATAGATAATATTGATTCGGCTATAATCATCTGGCCAGACAGAACTTACAGTAAATACACAAATCTGAAAGCTGACAGTGTTTATACAATTCATAAAACAACAGAAAAAAATTACTACCATTTTTCATCCGCTGTAAATACTGCAAGACCTTTGTTCGATAGCTTAAAAAATGATTTTGAAAAACACGGGGAAGATGAATATATAGATTATCATTATGAACCTAATATTCCCGAAATGCTTTCACGTGAAGGCCCCAAGGCTGCGGTGGGCGATGTAAATACAGATGGACTGGATGATCTTTATATTGGCGGCACAAAAAAACATCCCGGGCAATTATACATACAACAACAAAACGGCTCTTTTACTAAAAAGGAAGCGCCTGCCTTTAAACCGTTTTTAAATTTTGAGGATGGCGCCATATTATTTTTTGATGCAGATAAAGATGGAGATATTGATTTATTTATAGGTCCTGCCGGAAATAATTATTTCCCTTTTTCAGAAGAAACGCGAAACCGTTTGTTTATGAATGATGGTAAGGGAAACTTTACCTTAAATGCCGCAGCATTTCCTTTGAATGGGATGAATACCAATACAGCAACAGCTTATGATTTTGATAAAGATGGTGACCTGGATTTATTTGTTGGCGGCAGAAGTGAGCCCAGGAATTATGGCGGCAATCCTTCAAGTTATATTTATGTAAATGATGGTCATGCACATTTTACGAGCATGCCTAAATCAAAAAATTCTGGTATTGCAAATGTCGGGATGGTTATCGGCGCTGTGTGGGCTGATATAACCGGTAATGCAGACAAAGAGTTAGTTATTTGCGGCGAATGGATGTCTCCAAAAATATTCTCTTTCAATGGCGATCATTTTGTTGAAATAAAAACAAATCTTCAAAACTTAAATGGGCTTTGGAAAACGGTTGCTGCTGGAGATATAAACCAGGATGGCAAAACAGATTTAATATTGGGGAACATTGGTGAGAATTTTTATTTAAAGCCTGATGAAAAATACCCCATTAAATTATGGATGAATGATTTTGATCAAAATGGGAGCACAGATAAGATATTAACAAGGACGATTGAAGGCCGCGACATGCCAGTGTTTTTAAAGCGTGATATGGAAGATGAAATTCCATTAATAAAGAAACAAAATCTTACACATGCAGCTTATTCAAAAAAATCCATACAGGATTTGTTGCCGTCTGATATTTTAAATAAATCATCTGTGAAAGTTTTTGATTATTGCAGTTCAGTTATTGCAATAAACAAAGGGGATGGTAATTTTGAAATTCAAAAGTTGCCGGCAGCTGTGCAGTTTTCAAGCGCAAATTCAATCCTTATTAAGGATATTAATAAAGACAAACTGCCTGACTTAATTGTTGGCGGAAATGAAGATAATTTTCCACCTCAATTTGGAAGGCTTGACGCAAGTTTTGGCAATGTGCTTATTAATATGGGCAAAGGAAATTTTGTAACTGCTGATTCAAGGCAATCGGGTGTAAAAGTAAAAGGTGTTGTGAAGGATATTTGTGAAATACACGGAAGGAATAAAAATTTTATACTCTTTTGTCGTAACGATGATTTCCCTGTTTTATATAGCGGGAATAATTAATTATTTACAATAAACTGATAATACTAGCCAGGTAATAATCTCATGCAAAAAAGATATTGTTTTCTTTTTATATCGCTTATTGTGTTGCTTAATTTCAGTTGCCGTAATTCTGATAATGCACCTGCCGTTTTTGAAGTGTTGAATTCACCGCAAACTGGCCTTGATTTCTCAAACAAACTTACGCCAACCAACCAGTTCAATGTATTTCATTACATGTATTATTACAATGGCGCAGGCCTGGCCGCAGGGGATTTTAATAATGATGGAAAAATTGATGTGTTCTTTGCCTCTAACCAACAGCAGGATAAATTATATCTTAATAAAGGTAATATGCAATTTAAAGATATTACTGCACAGGCGCACATACCAAACGATGGCGGGTGGAGCACCGGTGTTTCTGTTGTTGATATAAACAATGACGGTTTGCTCGATATTTATATTTGCCGTGTTGGACAGTTTGAAATATTAAAAGGTCATAACATCCTGCTTGTATGTAAGGGCATTAAGAATGGCGTGCCCTATTATGAGGAAGAGTCAAAACAATACGGCCTGGATTTTTCAGGCTTCAGCACACACGCTGCTTTTTTTGATTATGATGGTGATGGGGATTTGGATATGTACCTTTTAAATCATTCTGTTCATCAAAACGGTACATACAAACCCAGGATCATAGCATATGGTATAAAAAGCAATATATCAGGTGATCGCTTATTCAGAAATGATAATGGGCACTTTACGGATGTAACGCAACAGTCTGGCATAAACAGTTCTATCTTAGGTTATGGCCTCGGTGTTTCTGTAGCTGATATTAATATGGATGGATGGCCCGATGTATATGTTGCTAATGATTTTCACGAAAAAGACTACTTATATATAAACAATCATGACGGCAGTTTTAAAGAAGAAGATTCTGCCAGGTTCATGCACACCAGCGAATATTCAATGGGTGTTGATATAGCTGATGCTAACAATGATGCCCACCCCGAAATTATTAGTACAGATATGTTGTCAGACAATCCGGATATTCTTAAGCGCTCGGAAGCAGAAGCTGAATATGATGTTTATATGATGAAGATAAAATATGGCTACAGTTACCAGTTTTCGCACAATGCACTTCAGTATAACCGGGGTAATGGCATGTTTAGCGAAATAGGCCTTTATGCAGGCATTGGCGCTACAGACTGGAGTTGGTCGCCCTTATGGATGGATTTTGACAACGATGGCTTGAAAGACCTTTTTATTTCAAATGGTATTCCCAAACGCTTAAACGATATTGACTACATTAATTATGTTTCAAATGATCAGATGCAAATGGATATAAGGCTGAAAAATCTTAATGATAAGGATATGATGCTCAGCAAGAAATTCCCTGAAATAAAAATACCCATCAAGTTTTATATAAATAACGGTTCACTTGCATTTAATGATATTGCGCCAGCTATTAAAAACGATATATCAACATTTGCC
>JAEWJV010000563.1 GCA_023386395.1 Bacteroidota bacterium | reverse complement strand
TGATACCAGCGCTGTCATTAACCAGCCTATTCAACTGGCAGCCCAAGATGTTAATCATGCCGGGTTTACCAGTTATAGCTGGATGCCTGTTACCGGCCTTAGTAATGCCTTCATTGCAAATCCATCCGCCACATTAAACACAAATATTACCTATACCGTTACTGCATCTACGCCTGCCGGCTGTGAGGCTGCCGATATGGTTACCGTGAAGGTTTATGCCGGCCCTGATATTTATGTACCTTCTGCATTTACGCCGGATAAAAATGGATTGAACGATATGTTGCGGCCGATACCTGTTGGTATAAAAGATTTTCTTTTTTTCAAGGTTTTTGACCGCTGGGGCAAAATGATTTTTTATACAACTGATTATCACAAGGGCTGGAATGGAAGTGTAAAGGGTATTGTCCAATCTTTAAATACTTACGTTTGGATGGCCGGAGGAAAAGATGGCGATGGGAGAATGATTTTTCGAAAAGGTACGGTTACGTTGATCAGGTAATTGCTTTTTATCATTAATGAATTTTACGATTTCGAATTCCAGTTTTAACTGATTGTCTCTCTTCCCAACTTTTCCTCATCGCATCATCCATTTTCTTTTTACCCTGTTTACTTTCCTTCTTATACATATACTCCACGCATTTTTAAACTGATCATGTTCCAGTTGCATTAGCTCTACTTCTTTCGCATTTTCCAGGGCCTGTTTTCCCAAAGAAAAAAGAACCACTACCATACAAGCTAATGTCATCCACATAATCAATTTGAATATAACAGCATAATATTCTCTTGCATAGTATTCCGGGAACAATAAAAAACGCCACTGCCTAATAACCGACCGGGGTTGCTGCTGTATCAATTGCTTTATTTCATTTGAAGCAGTAATTACAGCAACTTCTACAGGCTTGATACTGTCACTTACCGTTCGCTTATCAAAGCCAATGCGGTTGGCGACAATATGCATGGGGGTGCTTTGTATCCAGGTGCTGAACCGCTATATATTTATTTTTTTCAAAGCCCATTTCCTTTGCACACTGCTCACACATTTCCATAAGTTTATCTTTTGCCAGGTGATCGTTCATTGCCAGGCTTAATGTAAAGTACAAAACGGGCTTTGCAAGTTTTGGGTTGAGTTGCCGAACAGCATTGAATTGTTCTATTAATTCTTTGCTTCCAAAGCATTGATTGAATAAGATAACTTCAGCACGATTTTTCATTACCTGCTCTTCTCCCGGCTCCTGTTTTTTGTCGTTTAAACAATAGAGATGACATCCATGAAACGATTTTCCTGTTGTTATTTTTCCAATCATTTTATACCGGTTTTAATGGCTTCTACCACTTCTTTTTATTTTTAGCTGAAGCAAGGCCAGATCAGCCCTCTCTAATGCATCTAATTCATCATTGCTGTTGCGCTTTTTAGCTATCTGGTTAAGCAATGCGCCTGCATGGTTTAAGGCCCGGCAGAGTGCTAAGGCCTCTTTTGGAACAGCCTTTATAGCCATGACAGGTTTCCGTTTAATCCAAGTGTTCTTAAATATTCAGAAACGGTCTGGTTCGGTTTTTTTGCTTTGCCGTATATAATGGCTTTTTCTATAGTGGTGCATTTCACGGTTAATGGTTTATTGCGTTTTATAACTTTTGGGAGCCTGCCACCCAGCGTTCTTTTATGTGTCTTCTTTTCCACTTTTTCACTTCCCTTTACAATGAATGAATGCGCCAGCATGAGCTTCTTTCTGAATCCTGCGATGGACAACGGGATGAAGAAAGCCAGCGTTTCGGGATGCCCGAAACATAGCTGGCTCCTAAAAACTTACCCCAACCCCAACCCTTTAGACCGCCTTAATGTTTGCTTCTTCTCCAGCTTTCCAAAATGCCTTAACCAATCATTCAGGTCTTTATACTGGTTGTATAGCCTGCTCTTATCTTCGTACCTGGCTGATCTTTTCAAAGCCTGTTCAACATATTTTCTTCCTGCCGTATCATGATCCAAATACAATTTGATATGTTCATGTTTTTCCATCAGCAAAAGGCTTCTTTCAAAAAAAGAAAGTGAATTGAGGATAAGAAAATTTGTCAGTTTGTGATCCTGGTTTTGGTGAACCGTTTGCCAGCTTAAGAAGTCAAAAAAACCTTCGAAAACAGCAATAGAATTTGCTTGTTTTACAGTTTGATTTTGTTCAAAAACTTGCCCCGGGTTTATTGCGTTTGAAACAAGATTTTGATTATTAATTTTTAATGGAATAATTCCTGAATCTATCGGCAAAATTTCTGCTGTTTGTTGCTTTGAAGCAGGTTCATTTTTCGAATCACCATTGTTGATGTAAGTAACATACTCATTCCTCAGCTCATATCCACCGGCATTATTTTTAAAGCCTATCGCTATAAATTCTTTTTCTTTATTATTCAGTTTAAAACTTACTTCATAACAATACCTGTCGGCAACATTTTTATTGATACATCTTTCTTTCAAATAGCGGCAAAGCAAAGGGTGTGTGATGGGCTGTTTTGCTGCTATTATTTTGATAGCTGTTTCTGCTGCATGCCGTTCATTTATCAAACTGTTTTCATGCAGGTGAAACAGCGTATCTTTTTGCTGTTGAAAAGAAAGTAGGTTTTCTTTTCCTTTGGCATTATTCACCAACAGCCGGAGTTTATTATCTGCAACATACATCTCTAGTTTTTGCAATGCCTGCTGCACATCACAGTTGAAATATTGTATCGCAAAATCAATCACCGTTCCGCCATTGCCCGTGCCGTGGTCGTACCATACGTTTTTACTTCTGTCAATTTTAAAAGATGCTGTCCTTTCATCTCTTAACGGTGATATATACCAGTAATCATTGCCCTTTATTTTTGTTGGCGTATATCCTGATGCAAATAAATAATCCACCAGGTCAACTTTGTTGGCCTCTTCACAGTTCATAGCTCACAATTTTTTAAGTTGATTAAATAGTAGGGTTGCTTACAGTTGCTTCAAGCTGTTTTCTGATCAGGGCTTCTATATCTGTTCTTAAGAAATAGCGCCTTGATTTGATCTTGAAGCTTTTGAGTTTGTCCTGTCTCAGCCAGTCGTAAAGTGTTGGTTTGGATACCTGGAATACAGCACAAACATCACTGGCTTTTAATAGAGCTTTTTCGAAGGTGATCTGTTCGTGGTTGAAAATTTTGATTGCTGTTGGCTTTAACCACTTCCTCAATGGTTGATCTAATCTGTTTCCAAAACTCCGCCGGAGCCATCGGAAATAACATGGGTGTTTCTTGCATCTTTCTTCACTTTTATCTTGTTCACAATAAGAAATACTCTTATATCAAAAATAGAAAAGATAGTTGCAGATAAATCACCTGTTCAGATTTTGAATAGGATCAATCTACTGCTCATTAACAATCGGTGTTGCAAAAGCGATCAACTTATATTAAATGAAGTGAAGCCTTGTATTGTTTTGACAAGGTTTGATATGGTTTGAATAGTGGTGAGCATTGTAATTTTTAACAAATGGCAAAGTATCTGCAGAGAATAAATAAATCAGATCTCACAGGCGTGATTATTTAGATAGCTATAAGCCACTTAGCAGATCCAGATACCTTTCGATAAAGAAAAGACATTTGATTTGTAACGAAAGAAAATGGGAAAGGAGGTGTATGGCTTGTTGAATGCAACTTATTAATAAATAAAAGTGAGTCGTCATTTATGACTTAAGGTTTATGCCGAAGTTTTCTATAAGCTTTTTTTACTTCATCAATATTCTTCATGTCTTTTACATTAATATCCTGATTAGGTTTTTGTTGAAGATGTTCGCCAAAATGTTTTGTAACCCACTCTGCTAATTTCTGGGCAACATGAATTATTTCTCCTTTACGGAAATCTGCAATCAATTGCACTTTACTTGAATTATCTATCAACTGAAGCCTGTCAGGATAAGAGAAATAGTGATTTAAAAGTTTAAGTCCATTAATATATCGTTGTTCCACTACTGATGGCGTTACAAAATGATCGCCAAGCAAAACCCGCTCTTTTATGCGTTGGTTTAGAATGTCTGTATTGTCGGTGGACATATACAAAATATGAAGTTCGTAACCTGTCTTTTACATTTCAAGCAAGAACTTCCAGGTATCACTATCTGCAAGATTGGTTTCAATAGCAAAAGAATTATTTAGCCTTCTCTGCTCTTCCATAAGCCGGATAGCCTCACGGTTACTATATTCCTGGGTATTGCCAGATAAAATAATCCCGGCGCTTCTTACTTCCTTTGCAATTTCATCTGAGTTGATAATTGGGATATTTGAAGGAATAAGATCGTACGAGGAAGTTGTTTTACCAATCCCGTTTGGCCCTGCAATAACATATAAAATCGGCATAATACTTACTTGACCACTTCCGTAATATTGCCACCAGCATATTCTGCACAGACCTTTCCTTCCTTGCTAAAATAGATGGGCCGTCCTTTAGAAAAGGCCTTTTCTTTCGCCCTGCGGACGATTGAAATGGCTGCTGCCTGAAATTCATCCTGGCCCATCTCGAAAGACGATTTGTGCGCTCCACCATATCTTAATAATATTGGTTCTGACTGTAGCTCCATACTATAAAGTTAGATTTCAAAATTACTAATTTTAGATTTGTGACATTTTGTTGATTATACAGCATTTTCTTTTGCTGCTTTGCAGTACTCAATTTCTGCCTCAACATTTTCATATCATCGCTTATCCTCTGTTTTACAATATGAACATATACCTGTGTAGTACTGAGTTTGGTATGCCCCAGCATCTTGCTAACAGTTTCAACAGGGACACCATTAGTTAATGTTACCGTTGTCGCAAATGTGTGCCTTGCTGTATGAAAACTTAGTTCTTTTTTGATACCACATAATTGGGCGATTTCTTTGATGTATTTGTTTAGTCTTTGATTGGACATAAAAGTGAGCAAGCGCCCACGATAAAAAACCCTTGGTTCATCTTTATATTTTTGAATGAGCGCATACGCTTTTGGTAACAGAGGCATGTTGACAGGCACTTCCGTTTTCTGCCTTTTTGGTATTGATCCATTATTCACCATCAATTCCGATACATATATTATTGCTACGCAATTTATCAAGGTCTATATAAGAAAGGCCGGTATAACAACAGAATACAAATAAGTCCCTGGCGCGGCCAACAATTTTCTTAGATAGTTCAATATGCTCGAATTTTTCAAGTTCTTCAGCCGTAAGAAAAGACATCTCTTTTCTCTTAAACTTCAGCTTGTACTGCGCAAAAGGGTCTTTGGGAATCCATTCCATCTTATAAGCTAGCGTCACCATTTTCCTTAACCTTTCCATGTGTTTCATTACACCATTATTGGTTAAGGGGTTGCTTGTATCCAATGGTTTGCAGGTCCTTAAGAAAAATTCAAACTCCGTGATGAACTGGTAATTGAGCGATGAAAGAAATATGTCTGCATTCTTATATTTCTGTTTAAGAAAAAGCCGCACATATTTTTCTGTTGTAATATAATTTTTCAAAGTGCCCCAGGCCAGCACCTTTTTCATATTGGTGTTATGATAGCTAATCAGCCCGAGCAAGGTGTTTTCAACTTTTGTTTCGCCGAGGTAAAGCTCCTTGATTGCAAGCGGCGTAATAATTTTATGCTCCAGTAAAAGTTGCTGATAACATTCCATCAGCCGGTAACGGGTATCGTCAATAAATTTATTGATCTGTTTAGCTTGCGGGGTTCGGCTTACGATACATTCCTTTTTCGAATCCCATATAGAACAAAGTGTTGTTTTTTTTAAAGAGATATCCATTACTTTTTTGGACATGGTGATTCTTGCATAAATAAATGCTTCTTCCAGATTGCTTTTCTTAGGCAGTGCGATAAATCGCACACCAAATGTTTGGGTAGTTTTCATTCCTCACGATTTTTAAGTTTAAAATTTTTTTCCTGTTCCTCAGTACTACCAATAAAACAATGTGTGAATTGTTATAAAACAATCAATCACGCTTCAAATGTAAAGCTTAAAAAAGCTTATAAATCTCACATCATTTATCACATAAAACCTATGTGTTAAACCGTGTGAGATGAGGTAAGATTGGGTAATATATAAAAATAATAAAGCCCGCAAATTATTGATTTTGCAGGCTTTAAGTAAAAGTTAATAAAAATGTACGTCGGGTGGACTGGATTCGAACCAGCGACCCCTTGCACCCCATGCAAATACGCTACCGGACTGCGCCACCACCCGAAACCTTTTTTGTTTGCACTTAAAAGGGCTGCAAATGTAAAGGGCTTTTAATTAAAATCAGGTTATATTTGCCAAATTTTGCCGAATTACATGAATATTATACTGCAGCAGGTTTCAATTGCAGATTCAAATTCTCCTTATAACGGAAATAAGAAAGATATTTTAATTACAGATGGCATTATTGCTAAAATTGAGGATGCCATTACAGATGAATCTGCACAAGTTTTTACATCAGAAAATACATTTGTTTCCCCAGGCTGGATAGATATTTTCTCGCATGCTTGCGACCCGGGTTATGAATACCGCGAAACGATAGAATCGCTTGCAGCCGCCGCTGCCGCCGGCGGGTTTACGCAGGTATTTACATTGCCTGATACAAACCCGGTTGTTGATAGTAAAGCACAAGCGGAATATGTAAAGCAAAAATCAGCTAACACTAAAATAAATGTGCACCCGCTGGGCGCTGTATCTAAAAAAAGAGAAGGCGCAGCCCTCGCTGAAATGTATGATATGAAGCAGAGCGGTGCCATTGCTTTTACAGATGGCCTTTACCCCATTCAAAATGCCGGGTTGTTTTTAAAGGCACTTCAATATGTAAAAACTTTTGATGGCGTTATCATACAATTGCCGCAGGATAAATCCATCAATGCTTCGGGTTTAATGAATGAAGGAATTGTATCAACCCGCATGGGTTTGCAGGGCATTCCTGCCATCGCAGAAGAACTATTAATTGCAAGAGATATTGAACTGCTTCGTTACACACAATCTAAATTGCATATAACGGCAATTACTACAAAGAAATCAATCGGATTAATTAAAGCGGCTAAGGCTGAAGGCTTAAATATAAGTTGCTCTGTTACGCCTCATCACCTGTTTTTTTGTGATGAGGATTTAAAAAATTATGACACCAATCTTAAAGTAAACCCGCCGTTGCGCAGCAAAAGCGATATGATGGCTTTGCGGGAGGCTGTATTGAATGGCGATATTGATTGCATCGCTTCGCATCACCTGCCGCAGGATTGGGATAATAAAGCCTGTGAATTTGAATATGCAAAGCCCGGTATGATTGGTTTACAAACTGCATACAGTGTTGTGCAAACCGTACTGCCGGAATTACCAGCAAAAAAAATTGCTGCTTTATTTTCTGTAAATGCCGGTAAAATATTTCAGTTGCCTGCAATCATAAAAGAAGGCGAAAAAGCATCGCTTACGCTCTTTAATAGAAATGAATTTGTGTTTACAAAAGAAAACAATAAAAGCAAGTCGCTTAATTCACCGTTTTTTAATGTTGCATTGAAAGGAAGTGTGGTGGGTGTGGTTTCAAAAGGAGTGTTAATTTTAAACAATTAATAAAACTTATTATGGAAAACAAAATAACAACACCACAGGTAAAGGGCTTTATTATATCATTAATATTGATCGTGTATGGCCTTATCATATATTTTGTAGATGGCATGAAGCATCCTGAGCTTTCTTATGTGCAGTATGTACTTTTCTTAGCCGGGATTATATGGGCTTGCGTCAGTTATTCAAACCAATTAAATGCCAATGTTACTTTTGGTAATTTATTCGCTCATGGCTTTAAAACCACGGCAGTAATAACAGTGATAGTATTGCTTTATACCATACTTGCATTTAAAGTTTTATTCCCTGAAATGATTGATAAGAGCATTGAAATGACAAGGCATAAGATGGAAGCAGATGGTAAAGCTTCGGACAGCCAGATAGACCAGACCATTAGTATGATGAGGGAACATTATGTGTTATTTGCAGTAGTTGGAGTTATAGTAGGTTTCGCAATCATAGGCGCCATCAGTTCATTAATTGGCGCGGCTATTGCTAAGAAGAAGCCACAAGACCCCTTCGGTAATCAACCAATTTAATTAAATGGATCTTTCGATAGTTATTCCTTTATATAATGAAGAAGAATCGCTGCCTGAATTGTGCGATTGGATTGTGCGTGTGGTAACTGCCCATAATTTTTCTTATGAAATTATTATGGTGGATGACGGCAGCACAGATGATAGCTGGTGCATCATTGAAAAATTAAGCGCAGATAATCCGAATATCAAAGGCATAAAGTTTCAGCGCAATTACGGCAAATCTGCAG
>JAEWJV010000512.1 GCA_023386395.1 Bacteroidota bacterium | reverse complement strand
GTATTTACGCTTATCTCCTTCCTGGTAAGAATTCCATAAAGCCGGGTTACCATAATCGTAACCTTGTTGCGTTATTTCGTTAGGCCAGCTAAAACTGTCTATCCAGCCAAGCTCCGCGCCTGGTGGTTGCCAGCTTCCGCCCCAATCCTGAGGATCGCCTGGTTTCAAATAAAACTGAACTTCAAATATAGATTCATCATTATTCTGATGATTATATTCATGTACATCCGCAAAATTTGGTAACAGATGATAGTTATTAAATTCGGGATTGTTGAAAGCGGCCAGGGCCCCTTCATAATCCTTCAGCCACATGCGCGCTGCACCATCGTAGGCATAGGCTGCACCCTTGGTTGCCCTTCCTAAATCAACTGCCGACAACTGCGTTTTTGATAACAATAAATTTTCTGCCTGTTGCATATCGGATACCACTTGCTGAAACACAGAATCCCTTGAATCCCGCGGTCTCAAACCAAGATTTAAAGCGCCGGAAGTATCTGTCTCCAATGGAACACCGCCAAACGAAGCAGCGAGGTAATAGTATGTCATTCCTCTAAGAAAAAAAGCTTCTCCTCTTAAACGACTTGCTAATTCGTGATCAATTACACCGTCAGTTTCTGCTTTGGTAATAACGGCAAATGCTGAATTTGCCCTTGCAATACCAATATAAGATTGGTTCCAGAAAGTAATAAGTCCAACAAAAATTGGGGCGATTTGGTAGTTATTCCAAAATACATCTGCACCCCAGTTGAAGAAGTCATGCGTTCCAAAATTGGCCCTGTACCAAATACATTTTTTAAGCAGATCACTATTCTGATATGTATCATAAATGGCATTAACAAGGGAAATCACCTGCTGCGGCTTACTGGCAGCGGCATCGGGAGAGATACCAAATGTGTTGGTTTGATTTAAAAAACTTTTACTGCATGCGAGTGGGATTACTGTGCAGGGAAGCGCAATAAAACAAATTATGACGATTAATTTAATTCTTTTCATATAGCTGAATTTAGCCTTATTAAAATGTTACGTTTAATCCAAAAGTAAAATACCTGGAGGATGGATAGGTTCCGTTATCAACGCCGTTCTGGGTTGCATTGCCGCCCTGGATGCCTATTTCCGGATCAAGCCCACTGTATTTTGTGATAACAAAAAGGTTTTGAGAAGACACGTATACCCTTATTCTTGAGATGGAAAATCTATTTAATAAACTTGCCGGCAAACTATAACCAATAGCAAGATTTTTCAGCTTGATAAAACTGCCATCTTCAATCCATACACTGGATGGAACGTTGTTAATGGAACTGTTATCACCGGGCGTACCAACCGCCCTTGCATACCTGTTTGATGGGTTGGTTGGCGTCCAGTGATTCTGATAATAAACCTGGTTTACATTCTCAGATCCAACGCCACCCCGGCGTGCAAGGCTTTCAAGATTACTCTCCACATAATTCAATACTTTATTGCCGTAAGAACCATAGAAATATATATTGATATCCCAGGCTTTATAGGTGGCGTCAAGATTCAGTCCACCGAAAAATTTAGGTTGAGGATTTCCGATAGGAACCCTGTCATCAGCGTTTACAAGGCCATCTCCGGTGATATCTGCAAAATAACGGTCACCCGGCACAGCTACAGCGCCGGGGCGATATATGCCACCGGGTGCTTTAGCATTTAAAGCATCAATTTGTTCCTGGGATTGATAAATGCCGATAGCTTTGTAACCAAAAAACTCTCCCACCGGCTGCCCAATATAAGAACGGGTATATTCATCCCATCCCTGGAAACCGTTTAAAATTAAACCACCAAAGTTTGTTACGAAGTCTGTTCCTGAGGTGATGCCCGTAAGTTTATTTTTAATGGTCGTCAGCGTTACGCCTATACCATAATGAAAATCTTTGCTGCCATTACTGCTATAGTTAGCGGCGAACTCTAAACCTCTGTTGTTCATACTTCCTACATTGCGGGTAATAGAATTATACCCGGTTTGGGCAGGTGACGCCAGCCGTAACAAAAAATCTTTTGAGTCGCGATTAAAATAGTCGGCAGTAAAGGTTAAAGCGCCATGCAAAAAAGCGGCATCCAGGCCAATATCCAATTGCTTATCGGTTTCCCATTTCAGGGTTGGATTGGCAGGCTGGGTTTGTGCAATGCCATTTTGATATATTTTATTAAAAGGGTAACCAAGGTTATCAAGGCCTCCACCGTTTACATTCGAGGGATAATTTCCGGCATACAGCGACTGGTATTGAAATAATCCTATAGGAGCCTCATTGCCTACTTCGCCCCAGCTGCCTCTGAGCTTCAGATCAGTAAGCCAATCGGCATCTTTCAGAAACGATTCATTTTTTATTCTCCATCCAACCGCAACAGAGGGGAAAGTGCCGTATTTATGGCCCGTATCAAATTTGGAAGACCCGTCTCTTCTTATTGTACCGGTTACCATGTATTTATCAGCAAACTGGTAAGTAATTCTGGCAAATTCTGAAGCGAGTGTATAGATATTCCGGCCATTTCCCGTATTTGTACCGGGTGTGTTTTGATCTAGTACAAGATTTGAAACCAGCGATAAATCTCTTGTAACACTATTTGGGGGAATGCCGCCGCCACCCATGCCTGTCCATGTATTTTTCTGCGCCGAAATACCACCTACGAAATTGATGGTGTGCTGTCCGAAAGTTTTATCGTAAGCAATCGTATTTTCCCATAGCCATTCAAAAGTTTTATTACTGGTCTGGTGGTAATTGGCAGGTGTAACAATGGTTCCCGGATATTGAAGGCTTGCCCGGTTATCTTCCGGCTGAAGATAAAAACTGGAAAAATTATTCACATTCGCGCCAAAGTTGGTTTTAATTTTAAGACCATCGTAAATAGTTGCTTCCAAAGAAGAACTTGCTAATATATAATTGGTAATATTGGAATACTGGTTCGTTTCAACAGAATAAACAGGATTGCCAAAACCACTCACAACGTTTTTAAGTGGATTGTAAAAACCATAATTGCCATTGGCATCTTTAATCTGGTTAGTGAGCCTGCTTCCACTGTCCATGGTAGGTGGGTTAGTTGCTACATTTAAAAGATTAAAACCATTAATGGGATTGTTGGCATCCTGGTAAGAATATTTTACGCTGGTTGAAGATTTGAGCCAGGATGTAGCCTGGTAATCGAGGTTAAGATTAAGGCTATACCTTTTGAAAAAGGAACCGATTATAATACCCTTTTGATCGTAATAGCCAAACGACATGGCAGCCTGCACTTTATCACTTCCCCCACGAATACCAATGGTATAGTTTTGCGTTAAGCCGGGTCGGTAAACTGCATCCTGCCAATCTACACTATGAAGCGCCTGTGGTGTGCGCCAAATGGGTAATCCCTGATAACTATGGGTTGAATCTGCATCCTCAACCTCATTGGAAAGTGTAGCAAACTGCTGTGCATTTAATAAATCATATTTTTGAGGCTCTGATTGAATACCCGCATAAGCGTCTAACGAAACCTGTGTTTTATTTTTAATTCCCTTTTTTGTGGTGATGATTACAACACCATTAGCTGCACGAATACCATAAATAGCTGTCGCCGATGCGTCTTTCAATATATCTATACTGGCAATATCATTTGGATTGATATTATTTAAACCTCCGGTTGTAGGATAACCATCCACAACATATAAAGGCTGGTTGCCTCCGCTGGCAATACTTCCAATACCTCTTATCAGCACACTTACATTTCCTCCGGGTGCGGCATCATTATTTATTATCTGAACGCCGGGCGCTCTTCCCTGCATGGCCTGGTCTAAAGTAGTAACCGGAACTTTTTCAATGGTAGCAGAACTTATGCTGGCAATAGAACCCGTAACATCCTTGCGTTTTTGGGTGCCATAACCGACTACCACCACCTGTTCAAGGGCCTGCGTACCGGAAATAAGGTGTATGATGATATTGGTTTGATTGTTTACAGGCACTTCCTGCATGGCATAGCCAATGGCGCTTACAATGAGAACAGCATTTGGTGCTGCTGTTATTTTAAAATTGCCATTATCATCGGCTGCCACGGCAGCTCTTCCGCCTTTAACGGCAACCGTGGCGCCCGAAACTGCGCTATCAGTTTCATTAGAGGTGATTCTGCCGCTAACCTGTGCATTCTGTGCGTTGGCAGCAGCGCTTAAAATAAATAACAACAATAATAATTGTACAAGCTTGCTTGCATAGCAGCCATGGAAAAGGTGTCTTTGTTTCATACCGGAGGTGTTTGCAGTTTTAGTATTATCTATCGGCACAAATGGAATCGCAAACTGTAGCTGGCACTGAATTATCATTCAGGCACAACACAGCGATTGGAATATAGGTTCATCATTAATAAATTGGCAAGCCCAAAGCGTATTTCGCGGATTAATCAAAGGTCAATGCAATCAATAACATAACACAAGCCGTGGTTTGTCAATTATAATACAAGCTAAAAACTAAATAAAGTTACTGAAATCTAATAAGAAATAAACATAAAAAGATAAGCGATGATATTAATTTATGCAATCGGTGCCGGAAACATTAATATGAATAGGAGCAGCTTTTTCTTCCTGGGTTTTAAGCGCTATCCGCTCTTTTTACCGGATTGTTTAATGCTTACATAATCCCTCGGTGTAATACCAAATTGTTTTAAAAAACTTCTTCCAAAATTGGTTTGCGAATTATAGCCTACCATTTCGGCCACTTCATAAATTTTATAATTGCCTTCAGCCAGCAATTCGGCTGCTTTTTTTAAACGGGCAAGGT
>JAEWJV010000441.1 GCA_023386395.1 Bacteroidota bacterium | reverse complement strand
GGTGTTGATACTTTAACTGCATCGCTTAACTTGCCTGAAGATTCTTCTGAATAAGCAACATCGCCCGCTTCATTACTTCCTTGCTCAAATAGTTTATATATGCGATCATCATTTGAGAAGAATTTATCATAGCTTAATTCATCATTCACCCATAAAAAAATAAGTAATGCACACGCAAGACCCGCAGATAAACCCAGAACGTTTAAAAATGTAAATTGTTTATCTTTTAAAAGAGTTCGCCACGCAATTTTGAGATTTGTTTTAAACATAACATTCAATTTTTGATATATGATTTGTTGATGCCTGATTTACATTTCAAATTTTCAAATTGTTTCATTGTCAAATTGATCATTCCGTTCTCAAACTTTTTACCGGATTTGCAATTGCTGCCTTTACGGATTGAAAGCTTAGTGCTGCCAATGCAATAACTGCGATAATAATTGCAGCGGTTGCAAAAACACCTGGTCCGATATTAACACGATATGCAAAATTTTGCAGCCACTTGTTCATGATTAACCATGATACAGCAGCAGCAATAACAAAAGCGATAAAAACAAGCTTGAGAAAATCAACTGAAATAAGTGTAACAATATTACTTACTGATGCACCCAATACTTTTCTTATACCAATTTCTTTAAAGCGCCGGTCAGTAGAAAGATGAGCCAATCCAAAAAGTCCAAGGCAGCAAATGATAATCGACAAAACAGTAGCAACACTTACAACTTGCTGCCAGCGCTTCTCCTGCATATATTGGCTTGCATTTAATTTATCAAGAAAATTATACTGGTAAACAGAGCCGGGCATTTCATTTTTATATATTCGTTCAATAGCTGCTAATGCTTCTTTTTGTTTTGATTTTTCAAACCTGATCCATATACCTCCATCTGACACTTGCGAAGTGTACATTACCATCGGTTTTACCGGTTCATGTAATGAACCAAAATGAAAATCCTTCACGACACCGGTAATTGTTTTCATCATACTATCGCCATACCTGTAAACCTTAATTTGTGAGCCGACAGGAATTTGAATGTGTGCTTCTTTTATAAATGCTTCGTTTACGAGCACTTCATTTTGCATAGCAGAAAAAGATGAAACATTATGACCAAGCTTCAGTGGAATCTGCATAGTCGCAAGAAAATTTTCATCAATATTTTTATACTGTGCTTTTAAATTACGTTCATTTACTTCTATGTTTTCAGGATAACCGTCATTACCAAATGATGCTATTTTAATGGCGGGTTCTTTTGCGAATTCATTTTTTAAATAGGTAATCGTTGACCGGTAATCTCTGTCCCCGTTGATATTTGCTCTGATGATTTGATTAGGATTATAACCCAGATCTTTTGTGCGGATATAATCCATCTGATCATAATAAATAATCGTTGCTATCAATAAAAATACAGCAAGTGAAAACTGGAGTATTATAAGACTTTTCCCTAACAAATTTTTCCCCGATAATTTTTGTTTGTTATACAAAACTTCAAAAGGATTGAAACGAGAGAGAATAATCGCAGGATATACTGCCGTTAATAGGATAATCACCAGAAGTAGTGTTATAAAATACGTAACAAGTTTTGCATCAAAAGCCTGTTGCAACTGAATGTGTTTTCCTGTTAAATTGTTGAACAGCGGTAAGAAAAGATTTATTAAGACCAATGAAAATAAAAATGCGATAAAACAAAGTATAGCAGATTCATTTATGAACTGCGCAATAATCTGCCACCTGCTGCCACCCGAAATTTTTCTTATACCCACTTCTTTAGCTCGCTTCAAAGAACCGGCGATACTGATATTGATAAAATTAATTGCCGCCATTAATAAAATAAATAAAGCAACCCCAAAAAACATATATGAATAAACAGGACTGCTGCCATTAACGATGCCGCCTTCCGCATTGCCATTGCTGCGCATGAGTGGGTTAAGATGTATGTCAGCCATTAGCTGCAATCCATAACTTATCTGCGGATCATAGCCATATAGTTTTGTATTATCCGCAAGTTGTTCTTTTGCATGCAGAGCGTATACGGCGTCAAACTTTTTAGCAACTTTATTTATATCTGCATGTTTATTAAGCACTACAAATGTTCCGAGATATGCATTCAGCCAGTTATTGTCTTCAAATGAAAGCCGCAGAAATTGAAAAGTGAAAAGCAGATCAAACTGCAATGAAGAATTAACAGGCGGGTCTTTTACTACTCCTGAAATTATAAGAGGTTTTCCCAGTTTATCATAAGAAGGGTCTGCATCTAATCGTAATATTTTTCCAACAACATTATCTGTATTGAAAATTTTTTTTGCAGTGCTTTCAGTAACGACCACTGCATTAATATTAGATAACACTGTTTTTGGATTTCCATAAACAAGCGGAAAGCTAAAAACATCAAAGAAGTTTGTATCTGCAAACAATGGCTTAAGATGTAAGGCTTTTTCATTAGCAATAACATCACTATATATATCTCCGCCTAAAACACGCACATAATTTTTTACTTCAGGCACCGCATCTTTAAAAGCCGGGCCTTGCACTTGTCCTGTTCCACCAATTGTTTGTGATTGTTCTTTTTTGTTTTCTATCAATGTTGTGGTAATGCGGTACAGGTTTGGGTTATTGGCGTGAAAGGAATCGTAGTTATGTTCATCATTCCAATATAATACAGCAAATAGCATACAGGCAATTCCGGTAGCAAGACCAATAATATTAATAACAGCATATAACTTGCTTTGCCATAAATGACGAAAAGATATTTTTAGAAATGTGCTCATCCAAATTTATTCTATAGTTTCCTGCTTGTACGTACAATTTGCTTTAGCAGTTTCATTTTTTCACCCACCACTCACCACTCAACTTCTTTATTCACTTCTCAAACTCTTCACCGGGTTCATTAACGCTGCTTTTATAGTTTGAGATCCTATTGTTATCAACGCGATTACAATTGCAGCAAAACCTGCAACAGCAATCATCCACCATGCTATCGAAATGCGGTAAGCATAATCCTGTAACCATTTTGTCATTGCCCAATATGCAACAGGAGAGGCAATAACAATTGAAAGAATGACCAGCTTCAAAAAATCTTTTGAGAGCATTGCTGTTATACCACTTACACTTGCACCAAGCACTTTGCGGATGCCGATTTCTTTGTTGCGTTGCTCTGCCATAAAAGCTGATAATGCGAATAAACCAAGACATGCGATAATGATGGCAAGTATTGCAAAACTGGTGAAGATGTTACCGGTGCGTTTTACATCTGCATACATATTGGCAAAACTTTCATCAAGAAACGTGTAGCGGAAAGGTTGATTGGGTGAAAAATTTTTCCATATTGATGATGCATAGTTTATAACGCTTCTTGCATCTGCGCCTCCGATTTTTACAGAAATAATAGAAGAATTATAGTTTCCCAGGCTAAAGCAAAGCGGTGTTACACTT
>JAEWJV010000389.1 GCA_023386395.1 Bacteroidota bacterium | reverse complement strand
GTTCTATTGTACAAAACGGAAAATTTGCTGCCTGTGCCTTCGTATTGCTCAATGCATTAAACAAAGTTGATTTTCCTACGTTGGGTAACCCAACTATACCTGCCTGTAAAGCCATTGCTTAAATCCCTGAGGGAATATTTTTTTAGTTAAACAATTTTTTCGCGGCGCAAAAGTAAGATTATAGAAATTAATGAAATGTTTCTTTTATTTTACGCCCTTATCAAACTCCGCCGCGGCGGCCGGGCATGGCATTAAACATCGTATTTATTGCATTCTTTGTTATAGCTTTTATTATTGCACTAATTAAGTTTTTTGTTGATGGCGATACCACCATTTTTAAAACGTTAGTGGATGGTATTTTCGACTCGGCCAAATCTTCCGTTATAGATGTTGCGTTTTCGCTCATAGGAACAATGGTTTTCTTTTTGGGGTTGATGAATATTGCCGAAAAAGCGGGCGCCATTAACTGGCTGGCAAGAAAATTAAATCCATTAATGAAAAGGCTTTTTCCCGAAGTACCGGATGGCCACCCCGTGATGGGTGAAATGGTAATGAATTTCAGTGCCAATATACTCGGCCTTGATAATGCTGCCACGCCTTTTGGTTTAAAATCCATGCAAAGCCTGGAAAATATTAATCCGAACAAAGGCACCGCATCCAACGCGCAGATAATGTTTTTGGTATTGCATACAAGCGGGCTTACATTAATTCCGCTTTCAATTTTTACTTACAGAATTTCGGTAGGCTCAACCGATGCCACCAGTGTTTTTATCCCATGCGTATTAGGTACATTAATAACAACATTTGCTTCCATCATCGTTGTAGGCATTAAACAAAGATTAAAATGGGACGCAGTTTTGCTTGCATGGATCATTGGTTTAATAGCACTGGTTGGTGTGTTAATGATTGGTGTAAGCTACATGAGCGCTGAAACCAAAAGCACTTTCAGCACCATAAGCGGCAATCTTATTTTGCTTATAATAATTGTAGCCATTATTGTGGGCGGTGCTTATAAAAAAGTATCGGTTTTTGATGCTTTTATTGAAGGCGCGAAGGAAGGCTTTAATGTAGTGCTGAAAATAATCCCTTATCTCGTTGGAATGTTGGTAGCTATCCGCGTTTTCAGGGATAGCGGGGCACTTGGTTATATTGTGGATGGAATAAGTTACCTGGTGCATGCTTCAGGTTTAAATACTGATTTTGTTCCCGCATTGCCCACTGCTATCATGCGGCCTTTTAGCGGCAGCGGTGCAAGGGGTATGATGATAGACGCCATGAAAACTTACGGACCTGATAGTTTTATTGGTAAACTTTCCTGCACTTTCCAGGGCACCACTGATACAACTTTTTATATCCTTGCTTTATACTTTGGCAGCGTTGGTATTAAGAAAGTGCGTTATGCTGTTTGGGCGGGATTGTTCGCAGATATTATTGGTGTAATTGCTGCTATTATTATTGCATACATTTTCTTTAAATAAACGAGAGGCTTTTTCTTAAACCATTGTTAATAGCATTTTATGCTTGTGTAATATTTTAAATAGCTTCATCATGTTGTAAATTAAATTGAGAATTATGAAGAAAGTATTTTTAACGCTCTCTGCAAGTTTGTTTTTATTATTTGCCAATGCACAAACAGGCGATAATATTATTAAGCAACGCACTATTAATGTAACCGGTACTGCTGAACTGGAAATAACACCGGATGAAATTTATGTTCAGTTGGAACTGCGTGAATACACAAAGAAAAATGGTGAAAAGGTGGACATAGAAACCATTCGTAACCAGTTTTTAAACGCTGCAAAAAGTATGGGCATTGCAGATACTGATGTGGTTGTACAGGGTTATTCAGGATGGGATGGCAACTATTGGTGGTATCAAAAAAACAAAAAGAAAAATCCTGATATGAAGGCCGGGATTACTTATGAAGTAAAAATGAAGTCTGTGAATGACATGGATAAACTGGTTGATAAACTTGATGACCAGGCAACACAAAATTTTGCTTTAAGCCGCACATCGCACAGCAAAATGGATTCAATCAAAAAAGAATTGAAAATACAGGCTATAAAAGCCGCTAAAGAAAAAGCAACTTACCTCGCTGCCGCTTTAGGCGATAATGTAGGCCAGGCTTTAACCATTAACGACCCGGTAGAAAACGGCAGTTATCCCAGGCCAATGTATGCCGCTAATATGATGCTGAAAGCAGCCGATGCAGAAGCTGCGCCAATGGATGTTGATTTTAAAAAGATAAAAATTGAATACAGCGTAAATGTAGTTTTTGAATTGAAATAAAGGCAAAATCGATTTTTTAAAGCCTGCGAAATTTCGCAGGCTTTTTTATTTGTTGTGGCAATATTTATTATTTTCATTGCCGTTTTTAATACAATAACCCTGTTCCTTATGAATATTGACCTTTTGTACCAAATTGCCTTAACCCTTGTTCCTAATGTTGGTTGTGTTCAGGCTAAAACACTTATTGAAACTTATGGCAATGCCGAAAGCATTTTTAAAGCTAAAAAGAAAGAGTTAAGCGCTTTGGAAAATATTGGTTTAATAAGCGCTGCCAATATTAAATCGTTTGATGATTTTTCGATAGCGGAGGAAGAAATAAAATTTATTGAAAAGTATAAAATCCAACCACTTTTTATAACAGATAAAAATTATCCGCAGCGCTTATTGAATTGTTATGATTCTCCAACGCTATTGTATTATCGGGGTAATACAAATTTGAATGCTTCACGTATTATAAGTATTATCGGCACGAGAAATAATACAGATTATGGCAAACAGGTTACTGAAAAATTGGTGAATGATCTTGCTGATATGAATGTTTTAATTGTAAGCGGACTTGCTTATGGTATTGACAGCATAGCGCATAAAACCGCGCTGCAAAATAAACTGGAAACAGTTGCTGTATTGGCTCATGGCTTGCAAATAATTTATCCGCGCCAGCATACATCTCTGGCAAAAGAAATAACAGAGCAGGGCGGCTTACTTACAGAATTTCGTCATTATGAAAAACCGGATAAATATAATTTTCCAAAACGCAACAGGATTGTAGCAGGCATGGCAGATGCTACCATTGTAATAGAAACCGCAATAAAAGGTGGCAGCATGATTACCGCCGAACTGGCTAACAATTATAACCGCGATGTTTTTGCCTTGCCTGGCCGTACTTCTGATACAAAAAGTGCAGGCTGCAATTATCTTATTCAAAGTAATAAGGCTGCATTATTTACGGATGCAAAAAACCTTATGGAAAGCCTGGGCTGGCAGCCAAAGAAAACCAGCAGGAAATTACAGGCTGAATTATTTATTGAATTAACTGAAGATGAAAAGACAATCGTCAATCTTTTAAAACAAAAAGATGGTGTGCATATTGATGAGCTGAATATTCACAGCAATCTTAGCAGCAGTTCAATAGCGGCAGCCATATTAAATCTTGAATTGCAAAATGTAATAACAAGCCTGCCGGGAAAAATATATAAACTGATGTATTAAGATTTAATCAGGAAGAGATTCAAATTCATACTTCTTTGAACCTTTCTCACTAAAATAAAGCTCAGCCTACAACTCTTTCACTTCAACCACCAGTTGCTGCAATATATTTTTGGCATCGCCAAATAACATAGACGTTTTGGGTTTGAAGAAAAGTTCGTTCTCAATACCTGCATAACCAGGTTTCATACTGCGCTTGTTTACGATCACCATTTTTGCTTCTTCTACTTCCAGCACAGGCATGCCATAAATAGGAGAAGATTTATCTGTTTTGGCAGCAGGGTTTACCACATCATTGGCGCCAAGGATTAACACAACATCTGTTGTTTTAAATTCATCATTTGCATGTTCCATTTCAAGCAGTTTATCGTAACTCACATCCGCTTCGGCTAATAAAACATTCATATGGCCGGGCATTCTCCCTGCAACAGGATGAATAGCATATTTTACTTCAACGCCTTTTTCCTCCAGCATATTTTCCAGTTCATGGCAGGCGTGCTGCGCCTGTGCAACAGCCAAACCATATCCCGGAACTATCATTATTTTTTTTGCATAAGCCATTGCTACAGCCGCATCACTCACACTGATCTCTTTATAATTTCCTCCTGATTTGCTCTGTGCAGTAACAGTATTATTTCCTCCGAAATTTCCTATCAATACATTCTTCAAACTGCGGTTCATAGCCTTGCACATAAGAACGGTAAGCAAGGTACCTGCGGCACCAACAAGAATGCCGCCTGTAAGCATTACTTTGTTATCATATAAAAACCCTCCGCAGGCAGCAGCAACACCGGTAAAAGAATTGAGCAGGGAAATTACAACGGGCATATCTGCGCCGCCAATTGGGAACACAAACAGCACTCCGTAAACAAGCGATAAAAACGGGATAAGATAAAACAGTTTATAGTTAAGCGGGTTAAGGCCAAATAATAAAAAGATAATTAATCCGATGATAACAAACAACAAAACAATATTAAAAATATGCTGGCCTTTAAAAGAAAAGTCTTTGATCTTCCCGTTTAATTTGCCCCAGGCAATTACGCTGCCCGCAAAAGAAACGCTGCCTATAAAAACGCCCGCATATATCGTAAGCAGGTGGCTAATGATTGCACCATTAATTTGCCAGGGAACTTCACTCCAGCCGGGTTTATAAAAAACTTCACTTAGATGATTGAATTCAACAATTGAAATAAGCATGGCGCATGCACCACCCATACCGTTAAACAAACTCACCATTTCAGGCATGGCTGTCATCTTCACTTTTTTAGCGGCAAGTGTTCCAACTATTGCACCTATTATAATGCCACCGAAAATCCATCCATAATTATGAAGCGGCTGGCCATACTCATCTTTATATAAAAAAATAGTTCCGAGAATGGCAAGCGTCATTCCTGCAGCGGCAATCAAATTACCATTACGCGCTTTTGCAGGGTTGGATAACATCTTTAAACCAATAATAAATGTTACTGAAGCCAGTATATAAATTAAGGTAAGTAATTCTGACAGCATTTACATTAGTGTTTTTTTTCTTTTCTACCTTTAAACAATTCCAGCATGCGATTAGTTACAACAAAGCCGCCTACAACATTTAAGG
>JAEWJV010000383.1 GCA_023386395.1 Bacteroidota bacterium | reverse complement strand
ACAAAAAAAGCAACAAATTTTAGCGGGGCCATTGGCCAGATTATTATGCTTGATATTGTGTTTTCCATTGACAGCATTGTAACGGCAATAGGCATGGTAAACCATTTATGGACAATGTATGCTGCCGTTATTATAAGTGTAACCGTTATGTTGTTTGCAGCAGAACCGATAAGCCGGTTTATTCATAAATATCCATCCTTTAAAATACTTGCACTCAGCTTTTTGCTGCTTATTGGCGTATCATTAATTGGAGAAGGATTGGATTTTCATATTCCCAAAGGCTATATTTATTTTTCAGTGGCCTTTGCATTGCTGGTGAATATTTTCCAACTGCGTTTAGAAAAACGAAAGACTTGATATTAAGCTGCAGGAACCGAAAAATTATACGGTTTTTAGCAATGCCGGTTTTGTGGCCTGTACATGCATGATCATTTCACCAAATAATGTATTGGCCCAGGCAAACCATTTGCGTGTAAATTTTGATGGATCATCTTTATGAAAACTTTCATGCATAAAACCAGTGCCTGCATTAGAGGCAATAAGCATTTTTAAACAATTGGTTATTTCAGCATCATTGTCGCTGGTTAATGCACGCATGGTGATACCCAGCGGCCATATCATATCCATTCCGGCATGCGGCCCGCCAATGCCTTCTGCTGCCTTACCTTTAAAGAAGAATGGATTTTCAGCAGATAGTACCAGCTTTCTTGTTTGTTTATACACAGCATCGCCGGCGTCAATGGCATGCAGGTAAGGCAGTGATAAAAGGTCGGGGTTATTGGCATCATCCATTAAATTAAAGCTGCCAAAACCATTTACTTCATAAGCATATACTTTACCAAACTGTGCATGTTCAACAATTGCATACTGTTTTAAAGCATTAGCAACTTCTGTTGCAAGCGCATTGCAGCTTTGTGCAAGCGCAGCATCTTTAAGCACGGTGTTTAAAATTTCAGCAGCTTGTTTTAAAGATGTTACAGCGAAGAAATTACTGGGTATTAAAAAAGGAAAAATGGTAGCATCATCGCTTGGCCGGAACATAGAGCAGATAAGCCCCACCGGTTTTACAGGATAACCATATCCGCCCAACGGCACACCGTCTGTAGCCCATGCAGTTTTACGCTGAAAACTATATGGGCCATTACCATGCCTGCGCTGCTGTTCTGTAAATGTTTGTACAGTTAAACGAATCGATTCTTTCCAGTCATTTGTAAATGGCTTTATATCGCCGGTTGTTTTCCAGTATTCATAAGCCAAACGAATGGGAAAGCAAAGCGAATCTATTTCCCACTTGCGTTCATGAATACCGGGTTTCATGTCGGTAAGGTCATCTTTCCATTCGCTTACCTGGTTCTGATCTTTATAAAATGCATTGGCATAAGGATCTTTCAATATATTTTTTACCTGCCGGTTAATAACGCCTGTAATTAGCTGTTGCAATTTTTTATCTTTTGCGGCCAATGGAATATAAGGATGCACCTGCGCAGAACTATCCCGCAGCCACATGGCATCAATATCGCCGGTTATTACATAAGTATCGGGCGCGCCATTATTTTCTTCATAAAAAACAGTTGTATCCAGTGTGTTGGGAAAACAATTTTCAAACAACCAGCCAAGCTCTTTGTTTGGCAGGCTTGCTTTCATTTGTTTGATAGTGGCTTCAACAGCATCGCTGGTAAAATTCCGTTCTGCAAGTGGCGGGCGTTTGCTTTCAAAATCCAATGTTTTATTGGCGAAAACATTTTTTGACGATAGTAATGTTGCTGCGCCCATCATGCCCGATGCTTTAATAAAATCCCTTCTTGTTTTCATGTTGATTGAATGGGGCGTAAATGTAAAGCAAAAGCTTTTGTGCTTTCAAGTACGCAACAATTAATTTATGCCTCAACTATATCAGCTGTTGCTTTCATTGTTTTTATCCAACGCCGCACCGCGCCTGAAATATTCATCTGCAGAAAAAGGCCCGCTTCCTTTATAAGCAATTATAAATAATAAAAAGAGCGTAATAAGTGAAAGTATAAATTCAGTGGGGTTGTCACCAATATGCTTTATGTTTATAATAAACACAGCAACAAACAAAATAGGTATTTGTATGATGGCGCTTATTCTTGTAACAAAGCCAACCAGTATAAACAGGCCACAGACAATATTAAGTATTGAAATTATAGTGGAAAGTGCCGATGAGTTTTCTGCAAATACGGTTATATCAGCTTTTATGATTGATTGAAGATTGACTGTTACAAAAATAAAAATGAAAGCTCTTAAGAGAATAATGATCCCGGTTAAAATCCTCAGGAATGAATATGAGGTTGGTTTATTTGGGATTAGCTTGTCGGCAATATTGATTGTTTTCATAAAAAATTGTATTGATGATTAAATAAAGAATGGTAATTATAACCTTCGCTATTTTCTTACGCTTAATAGAAAAACAATCCACAGGTTAGAGAACTTCAAACAGTAAATTTATTGATTTTTTACATGCGGCATATAAAGGCAATAACATTTAATAGCCTGAAATAACTTGCTGTCATCATGCTGTTTGCTTTGCTTTATCATGCATAAAAAAAATATTTAATAAGATTGTGCAGAAAGTTAAAAATATATGTATCTTGTAAGTTCTCTATAGCTATCCTGACCTGCTGTCAGCTTAACTAATTGATGCTAACAAACCGCTCACAAAAACACATATATATGAGAAAAAATCTACCAATCCTTCCGTTAATCATGCTAAAGATTAACAACAAAACAATTATTTCAAAGTGCATTTTCCTCTTAATTATTGTATTAATTTCTTTCAAGGCAAGTGCACAGGATCTTAAGCCCCAGGCAATACAGCAAATCAAGCTGCTGGCTGAAGAAAAAGCATCGCGAACGCCGGCACAAAAGAAAATTGATTCACGTTTGTTGCTTGCTTATAAAATGCAAAGCAATCCGGCATTTGCAAAACAGTTACCCGACCTTAATACAAGTGTAAAGGCCAACAGCCAGGGGAAAGTAAAAGTGGATATGGAAGCACATGTTTCGCAGCAGTTATTAAACGATTTAAAAAGCCTCGGTTCCGACATTATTTTTTCTTCAGAAAAGTTCAATAACATTGTTGCCAACGTGCCTTTGAATAAGGTTGAACAAATTGCGGGTTACAAGGCGGTGCTGCATATAAATCAATGGCTGGCGCCCACACATAATGACCCATATATTAATAATAAGGTCGATGGAAACAGCAGCGAAAAAAAGATAACGGAAAATAATGCAGGCCTTAAAAAAAGTCCTGATTTTGCTACCCGTGCAGCCACAGTGCGCAATGAGTTAAATAATATTTTCAACGAAACGGAGAACAATTTTGGAGGCTCTGTAACATCAGAAGCTGATGCCACACACAAAGCGGCCCTGGCGAGAACTGTTTTTGGAGCCACAGGTGCTGGTGTAAAAATTGGTGTATTATCTGATGGCGTTGATGGTTATACAGCATCGCAGGCCACCGGCGATTTGCCGGCTGGGCTTAACATTCTTCCGGGGCAGGCAGGTTCCGGACGGGAAGGAAGGGCTATGCTGGAGCTGATACATGATATTGCTCCCGATGCTGATTTGTATTTTGCCACAGCCTTTACCAGCCAGGCAGGCTTCGCTCAAAATATACTCGATCTTCGCACAGCAGGCTGCGACATTATTGTGGATGATATAACCTATTATGCAGAAGGTGTTTTCCAGGACGACAATGTAGCGCAATCCGTAAATGCTGTTACAACTTCAGGTGCGCTTTACTTTTCTTCAGCAGGCAATTCAGGCAATGTAAATGATGGCACAGGCGGTGTGTGGGAAGGCGATTTTACAGATGGCGGAAGCCTCCCGTTATTTCCGGGCACCGTAAATGATTTTGGCGGTGGCGTTTTATATAATACAGTTACAGGAACCACAGGTTTGGTAACTCTAAAATGGTCTGATCCATTAGGCCAGTCTTCAAATGATTACGATATCTATGCTACCAACTCTGCCGGTACGTCCATCGTTGATTACTCTACCAATGTTCAGGACGGAAATGATAATGCTTACGAATACCTGAACTACTCCTTTCCAGCCGGCTACAGGTTTTATATTATAAAAAATGCAGGCGCAGAAACGAGGGCGCTGCATTTAAATACAAATAGGGGAAGGCTTCAAAATGCTACACCTGGAGTAATGTATGGCCATAATGCCGCCGGCAGTGCTTATACCGTTGCAGCTACGCCTGCGGGCATTCCTTTTTATAGTAATTTTCCCCAAGGGCCATATCCCGATCCGTTCAATGCTGCCAATGTGGTGGAGGGCTTTAGCTCTGACGGGCCGAGAAGGATATTCTACAATCCCGACGGGTCTGAGATTACAGCAGGCAATGTATTATTTGGTACCAATGGCGGCACATTGCTTCAAAAACCTGATATTACGGCAGCAGATGGCTGCTCTACTACCACGCCAGGTTTCGAAACTTTCTATGGCACTTCTGCCGCTGCACCTAATGCAGCAGCCATAGCAGCGCTTGTAAAATCTGCATTCCCGGCTTTAACGCCTGCGCAAATACGTACGGCATTGATAAGCAGTGCTATTGATATTGAAACACCCGGCGCTGACAGGGATGCCGGTGCGGGTATAATTATGGCTTATGAAGCGCTCGAAGCAGCAGGCGCTACGGCGGTTTATATACAGGCTGGTTCACCCGTTACGATCACTGCTGAAAATGGCGTTCCACCTAATAATGCCCCCGATCCTGGTGAAACAGTTACTGTAAGCCTGCCAT
>JAEWJV010000374.1 GCA_023386395.1 Bacteroidota bacterium | reverse complement strand
GTGTTACACTTTGTTTCATCGATTCAAAATTGAAGTCTTCCATTACACCAACCACATTAAATTTCTGCCAGCCATTTTCTATGCGTTTTCCCACGGGGTCCTTTAAGCCAAGTTCTGCTGCCATCGCCTGATTAATAACTACTGCTGCGGAATCTGAAGCCATTTCCTTTGAAAAATATCTTCCCTGCAGCATATGCATCCCCATTGTTTTGAGATAATCATAATCAACGGTCCATATCTGGCCAAAAACACCAATATCCTCTTTCTTTTTTCCTTCATTATAAAATGTATTACCGTTGCGTTTAGTGCCGGCTACGGGCAGGTAATCACTTATAGAAACACTTTTTATTTCAGAAGATTTCAGCAACTCATCTTTAAAAGCATCCCTTTTATTTTCAAGCGTATTTGTTCCCTGTATCAGTAACACCTGGTCTTTATCAAAACCAATCTTTTTATTGAGTATATATTTTGTCTGACTATAAATAACAATGGTACCGATGATAAGAATAATGGAAGTGGTGAATTGAAAAATAACTAACCCGTTTCTCAGAAAAGAATTCTTGCTGCCTCTGCTCAACTGTCCTTTTAAAACATTAATAGGTTTGAATGAAGACAAGTAAAACGACGGATACAAACCTGCAGCAACGCCGATAAAAATTGCAGCAACAAGCATCAGTGGAAGTAACCACCATGCCGTCCACGGAATGCTTAAATGTTTTGCGGCAAGTGTATTGAAATATGGAAGTAACAATACAGCAATTAACAAACCCAGCAGAAAAGACAAAACACTAAACAATAATGATTCAGTAAGAAATTGTTTTATGAGATTGATACGGTGCGAGCCAACTACTTTTCTTAAACCAACTTCTTTTGCACGGTTAGCAGATTTTGCGGTTGACAGGTTGATGAAATTAATACATGCAATTACAAGAATAAATATAGCAATTGCTCCAAACAACCACACAAACTTTATATCTCCTTTTTCAAGACGATCATCAATATTGGCGGAATAAAGATGTATGTCTGTTATCGGCTGTATAAGAAGTTTTGCTTTTGTCGCAAGCTCATCGGCTTGTTTATCTCCTTCCTGTTTTAAAGCCGGAACGTAATATTTGGTGAGAATTTCTTTTAGTTTATTTTGAAACTGTGCCGCATCAGTACCACGTTTCAGCAAAACATAAGTAGGATAATTACTCGCCATCCATGTATTTTGTTCGCCATTCCAAAGCTGGTGCCCTGTCATTGTTAAAAGAAAATCATAGTGAATATGAGAAGTGTTTGGGAAGTCCTGCATCACGCCACCAATTTTATAAGGATTTTTCATGTCATTGTTCAGGAACATTATTTTGCCAACAGGATTTTGATTGGGAAAATATTTGTCGGCTTTGCTTTTTGAAATCACCATTGTGTTTGGCTCACTTAATGCGTGTGTTCTGTCGCCATATACCATTGGCACTTGCAGCATATCGAGCATATCCTGGTCTGCATAACTAAAGCCTTGCTCAAATGTGTTTTGTTCTGCATCCGCACGTCTTATCTGATTACTGCCTGCACCATAAAAAAGCGGCGCATCCATAAACCGACCAGCTTTTTCCACCTCTGGAAAATCTTGTTTCAAAGCCTTTGCCATTGGTGCAGGCCAATCGTTACCGGTTTCAATTTTTCCATTATTGTTGTATTCGCCTGTTATCCTGTAAATACGATCAGCGTATGCCCAGTTTTGGTCGTAGCTCAATTCATCTTTTATATACAATGCGATTAACAAGCAAGCGGCAATGCTTAATGCAAAGCCTCCGATTTTTATTGCAGAATACATTTTTTGTTTTACCAGATGTCTTGCTGCAATCTTGAAATAATTCTTAAACATAAAAGTTGATTTATGAAATAAAGCAGTATGATTAAAAACCTGCCGGATTCCTGTAACCAGCAGGTTATTTTAAAACCTTGATAAAAGTTTGCCCTGCACAGGTCAGTATTCGTCAAGCTAAGCTGTTTCAACGAACGTGCCAATGCCAAAACCCTTATACGGTAAGCATTCCAGAGGAACAGAACTCTAAATAGCGTTCGGAAACGGACAGTTTTTTGTGCGGTGGTGAACGGTTAAAACGTCTCATCATAAAAAGCATTACCAAAAGGAGTTTGATCTGTTACTGTATTTTATCAGTAATAAAAATAAAGTGATCAGTAATCTGTCATTGCAGAACAGTTATAGGGTGATGATATGGACCTTGCCGATAATTAGGATTTTATCTACACCCATATCAAAAACCTGCGCCGGAAGATGTTACAACAAGGTGCGCAGGATTATATTAAATCTATATATGGCAGTATGTCGCCTGTAAATCTTCAATTTGCTTACTGTCTAATTTGCTTACAACAAAATTGACTGCCTTTCCGGTGCTTTTCCAAACCAAATGCTAATACTTGTGTCCATTCTCTTTGATAACCGGTCCCGAAAATCCAGCCGCCGAATCGTTTTACTTCAAATACAATTATACCTGCACTTGTTGCCACCACTACATCCACCTGGCAATACTTACCATTGCTCTTTTTCAAATACAGATCGTGAAAAATTGTTTCCTTCGGAACGCCGGATTTTAAAAGCTTTAAAACCAAATCTCTTTCAGTACCTGTACCTCTGTGTGGGCTTGTTACGGTTTTTAATAAACGGTTATTTTGAATTTCGATACGGACAATTACAACTATGGCAAGTATGAGTATAGCTGTTATGCATAGTATAAGCATTTAAATCAATTTAAATGAACCAGCTGATTCTTTAGCAGTATTTATATTACAACACACAAAATACTTTTCGACTGGGCATGCATTTGCAGAAAGATTTCTATTATCAATACTCTTTGCATCAAAGCTTTCTTCAAATGTTTTATGCAATTGACTTTTCTTTTATCAACGCTTAAGCCAATTCACCCGCTTTTTGCAAAGCCGCATTATAAACTTTTTCTGAAAGCCTGAATTTAAGATTGTGTATAAGGTCATGCAGCAGTGGTTTTACAAGCTGGATCAAACCCTGGTGCTTTGCTTCTATTAAAATGCCCACAACACCTTTGCAAGGTATGGCTTCAGCTTCTGCAAACTGTTTACCTAACCTTTCATCTATAAGCAGCAAATCGGCATGTAATTCTTTTGCCAGCGCTATGGCTTCAGCTTCTCCTTCATCCAGGTATTCACATAAATTTTTTACCAACAATTCATCTGTTGCTTTTTGTATAATGTAGGTTTGTTTTTCTTCAAGAAAAGATATGCTATACCCAAATTGTACAAGTGTATTTAATTCTTTTGCAACGGTTACGGGAATATACACCCTGCCGTACAGCATAGAGATGAGGTGGAGTTTATTAAGATGAAGCAAGGCGGTAAGCGGCGAGGTGTCTGCAACAACAACCATAAAGTTTAAAGTAAAGATTCATCATAATGTAATGCAATCTGCCTATTGTCCAGTTCTTTCATAAAATCAAGCCAGTGCATTGCTGCCAGGGCGGCCGCTTTGCGTAGTGAAAGTTTTTCTTTTTCAAACAGCATAACCGCAATTTCAAGTTTCATCTCTTCTTCCGTTAATCCCGCCGCTTTTAAATAGCTGTCTTCAATTATAAACATGTGTGATTAATTTATTAAACTGTAAATGTTTTTAAAACATATAATACTTCCCAGTATGAAATCTTTCTGCCGAACTGATACATCAATAGTGCATTGTTTACTCATCTGATTTATTTATAGAACTAATAAGAATATATCATTTTAATGTATCGCAAAAGGTTAATAAATTATTAATAATGTCTATAAAATTAGTAATAAAAATCTATAAAAATAGATTCGGTTTATAGACGCCGGTTTTCAATATTGATTAAATATTTAGCATCCCGGTTCTATTGATTTCAAGAGACTGTTTAAAAATGATTTCAGGAATTTGCTATGAAAGTTCAAAAACTTCTTTTTAACCACAAATCCCACGGAATAGCACGAATATTCGTGTACATTATTACTATTCGTGGCAGGAAAAAGAACAATGGTGGTTCAAAATTCTATTTTTAAACAGGCTCTAACAGGTTCAAAAGATTTATGGCAAAAAAAATCTCCTTATTTATTTCGATTACTCTTATTTTTTACAGCAGCAAAAGAATTTACAATACTTCCTTTTTCATTTAAAAAGTTTAGACTGCTTTGCCCATTTTCCAATACTTTAAGAACGATTCGTTTTTTCCCAGAGGTGTCCATTAATGCCAATTCTGATGAGCCGTCATCATTACGTCCAACCCAAACTCTGCCTTGTGTATTTAAATCCCCGGGACGGCTATCCGAAATATATAATCCCGCAAACTTATTGTCCTTATCGTTTACGCCTATTAAATTTACTTCCTGTTTCCCCCCGTATCTGTCAAAGGATAAGCTTACCCCGGAATTTACAATCTCACCTTTACCATTTTTTGAACCCGAAAAAATTAACCCGCCATTTTCAGAAGCGTCATCATTATAAAAAAGCATACCAGCCTGCGAC
>JAEWJV010000323.1 GCA_023386395.1 Bacteroidota bacterium | reverse complement strand
TGGCCGTGTGGAAGCATCCGCTAAAAAAGAACTGGAATTACATGTAAACGGCAACACTATTACTTATTAAACACGCATGAACAAAGATTCTAAAATTTATATAGCCGGGCATAAAGGCATGGCGGGGTCTGCTATTTTTAGAAAGTTGCAAAGCCTGGGTTACAACAATTTTGTTTTAAAAACATCTAAGGAATTAGACCTGCGCAATCAGCAGCCCGTAGCAGATTTTTTTGCTTCAGAAAAACCGGAATATGTTTTTCTTGCGGCTGCCAAGGTAGGCGGCATTGTGGCTAACAATACTTACCGCGCAGATTTTTTGTATGATAACCTGCAGATTCAAAACAACATTATTCACGCTTCTTTTGTAAATAATGTAAAGAAGCTATTGTTTCTCGGCTCAAGCTGCATTTATCCTAAAATGGCACCGCAGCCAATAAAGGAAGATTATCTTTTAACCGGCCCACTTGAACATACCAACGAGCCTTATGCCATCGCAAAAATTGCAGGATTGAAATTATGTGATGCCTACCGCGATCAATATGGCTGCAATTATATTTCGGCTATGCCCACTAATCTGTATGGCATTAACGATAATTATCATCCCGAACATTCGCATGTATTGCCGGCTTTAATAAGACGCTTTCATGAAGCTAAAGTGAGCAATGCTGCATCTGTAACAATCTGGGGCAGTGGTGCCCCGCTTCGTGAATTTATGTATGCTGATGATCTTGCAGATGCCTGCGTTTATCTCATGCATAATTATGATGAAAAAGGTTTTATAAATATCGGAACCGGCGAAGAAGTTTCTATAAAAGAACTGGCATTGCTTATAAAAGATATTGTTGGTTATAACGGTGAATTACAATTTGACACATCAAAGCCCGATGGCACGCCAAGAAAATTGTTAGATGTATCGAAACTGCACAGCAAAGGCTGGAAACACAGCACATATTTAAAAGAAGGTATAAAACTCGCTTATAAAGATTTTCTTGCTTCAAAGTTTGCAGAAAGATAGGGCTTCAAAAGTTTATTACCATTTTCAGCCTTTTCCATAATTCATTATCAAACCCGGATAAAGCAGGAGAAAAACCACCAGCGCTTTCTCCCATTCTTATAACAACCATTTGCTGCGATGGAACAACATAAATCTTCTGATCATTTTTGCCAAGTGCAGCATACATATCCATCGGCGCTTCGGGAATAAGATAACCCGGTAAAACCAATTGTGATCCCGGCACCATATAACTGCCTTTTCCATTAAGCCAGGTTAGATAGCCATAGCTAAGATTAAGGTTTTGCGAAGTATTAACCTGGCTGTTAAAATAATTGGTGTCGCTCAAAATAGCTGTTGCATCCCATTTGCCTTTATTAAGCATAAGCAAGCCAAACCTTGCCATGCTGCGGGCTGTGCTGTAATAAACATTATTGGAATTAGGTACTTTAATCCAAAGGCCGTTCATGCCAATACGGTCTCTTATCTTTTGCCGGAAATAATTGTTATAACTTATGCCGCTTGCACTTTCAATAACCGCATCTAATAATGTATAAGCTGCATTATGGTAAGCCCATCTTGTTCCGGCATCCGCCTTGTATTGAAGACAGGAAGGTAATGTGCAATCGGGGTTTGTTACACCATCATCCAGTCCTGTTGTCATCGTTAACTGGTTCTTTACTGTTATGAGGTTTTCTTTTTCAACAGGCCCGGATGTCCAGCCTGCACCAATATAAGTTGATGTTGGTTTATCAATATCAATCAATCCATCTTCCTGCGCAATACCTGTTAAAAACGCGGTGAGCGTTTTGCCGGCAGACGCCCAGTACCAGTTACTGTCGGCGGTAAAACTGTCAAAATATTTTTCAGCCGCTATCTTTCCGTTTTTAAGGATGATAAAGGCCTTTGTATCTTTACTTTCAAGATAAGTGTACAGGTCATCCAATGCCGATGTATTCCACCCTAACGAATCCACAGAAATATTTTGCCAGGTATCATTGTTAACCGGCGGAAAATATAAAGCATTGTTTGAAGGTGGCGTAGGCAGGGGTGCGTTTTTACTGCTATTACATGCCGTAATAAATAAACAAAGTATCAAGAGGCAGGCAGTGGTTAGATTAAGAACTTGTTTCGTTGCCGTTTGTATTCATCGTTATAACGATTAGGTTTTTCTAAAAGTATAAGTGATTGCTGCATTCTTATATCAAATTGAAATGCATAACCCAACTTCATTAAATATCAATTATTTTTATTGCCATTCATTACACACCAATTAATGCACTGTTATGAAAAAACTACTGTTATTTTTTTTATGCATTATTTCTATGCATGCGTTCTCTCAAAAACAAAAAAACAAGGTTGAAGATAAATTATCAGGGCTGGATACAGCTTTTGCAAGGGTGCTGAAAGACTGGCACACTGCGGGTTTCGCGGTTGCTGTAGTTGAAAAAGATAAAGTAATATATGCGAAAGGTTTTGGTTATCGTGATTATGAAAGCAAAATGCCGGTAACGCCTAATACATTATTTGCCATTGGTTCATGCAGCAAAGCTTTCACGGCTTCATTACTTGGCTTATTGAATAAAGACGGCAAGGTTGATTTTGATAAACCCGTTCGTAATTATTTACCGGAGCTTAAATTTTATAACGATGAAATGAACGACCATATCACACTGCGCGACATGATGTGCCACCGCACCGGCCTGCCACGCCATGATTATTCCTGGTATTTATTTCAGTCGCACAGCAAAGACAGCCTGTTACAGCGTATTCAGTATATGGAGCCTTCTGCAGGATTGAGAGAAAAATGGCAGTATAATAATTTCATGTTTATGGCGCAGGGCATGGTGGCGGAAAAGCTTACCGGCAAAAGCTGGGAAGAGAACATTCGCGAAAAAATATTTCAGCCATTAGGCATGACAAACTCTGATGCGTCATTAAATGAATGGATAAAAGCCGGCGAGCCTGCTATTGGTTACGACGTAAAAAGCGATACGATTATTAAACGGATGAATTATTATGATATTGCCGGCATGTCGCCCGCAGGCAGCATTAACAGCAGCGTGAATGATATGGCCAAATGGGTAACCACCTGGATATATGGCGGAAAATATATGGGCAAAGAAATATTGCCATCAAATTATGTGAGCCAGGCCATAAGTTCGCAAATGGTAACCGGCGGGGCATTGCCCGATAAGCAATCGCCGGATGTATACTTTTCCACGTATGGTTTTGGCTGGATGATGGCATCGTATCGCGGCCATTACCGTGTGGAGCATGGAGGCAATATTGATGGCTTTAGTGCTAGCACCTGCTTCTTTCCATCAGACAGCATTGGCATTGTTGTATTGTGCAATCAAAACAGTTCACCGGTTCCGTCGGTTGTGCGCAATTTAGTTGCCGACAGGATGCTCGGCTTAAAATATCGTGACTGGCAAACAGAATTAAAAACCAGGTCTGACTCAGCCAAAGCCCAGGCTAAACGCGTTGAAAAAGGTGCGATATCCAACCGGAAACCAAACACC